>CAZNZI010000487.1:0-4535 GCA_964577475.1 uncultured Rhodospirillaceae bacterium | reverse complement strand
GGCCGACCGAAACCGATCCGCCCAGCCAATCGACGGAAACGACGAAGGCTTCAACCCCCCGTCCGACCGCTATGCCGCCACCGGTCGACCCGCCATCGGGATAGAAGCGGATCGCGCCCGCGGTGCGGCTGATGACGGTGCCGTTGGCGGTATAGAGCGTCAGCGGCACTGCATTGGCCGCCACGACCTTCTGCGTCCGCCCATTGCTGGAAAAGGTGTGGCTTGCCACATCGAGCGTGAAATCCGCCGGCTGGCCCGCCGCTACAGCCGCCGCCCGCGTCGCGCGCAGGCCTGCCGCCAACTCGAGCGCCGTGCTCTCGGCCTGGGCGACCGGCGAGCCCGATCCGATCTCGGGAACGATGATCACCAAGGCCAGGGACATGATGCCCAGCACCACCAGGAACTCGATCAGAGTGAAGCCGCGTTCGCGTTTCATGGCGGGATCACTCGGTGCCGGTCGCCGGGTCGCGATCGGCCGCGGCTTGATGGGTGGTGCCATCGGCCGGCTCGGCATCCTTGGCATCGGGGCCCTGCGTATAAAGGTCATAGGCTTCACGCTTGCCGGGGATGCGGAACACATAGGCATGGCCCCATGGATCGGCGGGTAGCTGGGCATGCTTGAGATAGGGCCCGTGCCAGTGCGGAAGACCGGCCGGGCGCTCGACCAGTGCGACGAGTCCCTCGCGCTCGGTGGGATAGCGGCCGACATCGAGCTTGAACAGGTCGAGCGAGGTCTCGAGATTGGAAATCTCGGCCTTGGCCGCGTCCTCCTTGGCGTCGCCGAGATAGCCGACGACCTGCGGACCGATCAGGGCGGTGATCAAGCCGATCAACGCGAGAACGACCAGCATTTCGATCAGGGAGAACCCCGCTTCGCGGGGCCGCGTGTGAAGCTTCTGCTGCGTGGCTGAGTTCTTCATGTTTGTGTCCTCAAATCGCAAGCCGGTAGACGCCGAGAATGGCGGTGACGATCGATCCCATCACCAGGGCGACGATCAAGCCCATCCCGATCGTCAGGGTCGGGCCGATCAGCGTGATCAGCCGTTCGCGTTCGCGTTCGCTGTCGCGTGCATAGATGGCGCCGAGTTCGAGCAGCATGTCGTCGAGGCGTGCCGCTTCCTCGCCGACGCGCACCAGACGCAAGACCAGGGGCGGGAACACGCCGGCGCGGCGCAGGGGATCGGCGAGACCCGAGCCTTCCATCACGGCGCGGGCGACCCCGGCCGCAGCGGCGGCCAGCGCATGGTTGCGCATGGTCTCGCCGGCGATCGTCAGAGCGGCCTGCAGTGCGATGCCGTTCTTCAAGAGCGTGCCGAGCACCTCGCTCCACTGGCCGATTTCGATCTTGCGGATCAGGTTGCCGAAAAGAGGGGTGCGCAGCAGCCAGCGATCCCAGGTGCGGCGGCGCGTCTTGTCGCGTAGCGCCAGAACGGCGAAGAGCGCCAAGGCCGCAATCGCGATCAGGCCCAGCGACCAATATTGCGCCACCAGATCGCTGAGGCCGAGCAGGGCGCGCGTCGTGATCGGCAGATGGCCCTTGGCCGAGGCGAAGAACGGCTTGAACCGCGGGACAACGAAAGCGAACAGCACCGTCAGGGACAGCGCGCAGGCGATCATGACCAGGATCGGGTAGAGCAGCGCTGATTGCAGCTTGCCCTTCACCGCGTCGGCATGGGTCAGGAAGCCGGCCAGGCGCGTCAGGGCCGCATCGAGCGTCCCGCTGGCCTCGCCGGCACGGACCATGCTGACGATGAAGCGCGAGAAGGCGGGCTCGGCGGCCATGGCATCGGCGAGGGACTGGCCACGGCGGATACCGTCGAGCAGCCGTGCCGCCAGTTGAGCCTCATCCTTGTGGCCGGCGACGTCCTGGAGAATTTCCAGTGTGTGGTCGAGCGGCAGGCCGGCCCGCAGCAGCGTGCCGAGCTGGCCGATGATACCCGAGACTGCGCGCATGGCCGGGCGACGGCTCTTGCGCAGGTCGGCGGTCAGCACACTGCCGATCGTTCCGAGGATGATTTCCTCGGCACGGATGGGAATGCCGCCCACGGCTTGCAGGCGCGCGATCACCTCGTCGCGGCTCGTGGCGTCCATTTCGCCTTCACCAGTCTCGCCGGTTGCCGTGACGGTCTTGTAGCGGAAGCGGGCCATCAATCCTCCCGCGATACGCGCAAGACCTCTTCGACCGAGGTCACGCCCGCTTGAGCTTTGGACATACCGTCCAGATACATCGTGCGCATGCCCGATTCGGAAGCGGCGGCCTGGAGCGTCCGCGCATCGGCGCGGTCGAGTACCAGGCGGCGCAGACGGTCGTTCATGGTCAGCACTTCGGTGATCGTGGTCCGGCCGTGATAGCCGGTGCCGCCGCAGGCCGCGCAACCGCAAGCGCGGTAGAACACGGTCGCCTTGCCAGCCGTCACGGGCAGGTTCAACTCGCGCATCAGTTCCGGCATCGCCGGATAGGCCTCGCGGCACTGCTCACACAGCACGCGCACCAGCCGTTGGCCGACAATGGCCGAAACGGTCGAGGTGACCAGATAGTCCTCGACGCCCATGTCGAGCAGACGGCCCAAGGCACCGGCTGCGTCATTGGTGTGCAGCGTCGACAGAACGAGATGGCCAGTCAGCGAAGCCTGGACAGCGACCCGCGCCGTTTCGAGGTCGCGGATTTCGCCGATCATCACGACATCTGGGTCCTGGCGCAGGATCGAACGCAGGACATGGGCGAAGGAAAGGCCGATCTGTGTCTTGACCTGGACCTGATTGATGCCTTCCAGCTCGTATTCGATCGGGTCCTCGACGGTGAACAGCTTCCGCGCCGGGCCGTTGAGCTGGAGAAGGCCCGTATATAAGGTGGTGGTCTTGCCGCTGCCGGTCGGGCCGGTGACCAGAACGATACCCTGGGGCCGGCCGATCGCGGCGGCCAGGGCAGTCTCGGCATCCTGCGTGAAACCGAGCGAGGCGAAACTGCTTTCCAGCACGGTGCGGTCGAGAATGCGGATGACCACCGCCTCGCCGTGCAGGGTCGGCATGGTGGCGACGCGGAGGTCGAGATCACGGCCGCGCTGGGCAAAGCGGATACGGCCGTCCTGCGGCAGGCGACGTTCAGCGATATTCAGCCGCGCCATGATCTTGATGCGCGACACGATGGCGGCCCGCAGATTGGCCGGCGGCTCCACCTCCTCGCGCAGCACGCCGTCGATGCGGTAGCGCACCAGCAGCCGGCCGCGGAAGGGCTCGATATGGATGTCCGAGGCGCGTTCCTCGATCGCCCGTTCGATGGTCAGGTTGACCAGGCGGATCACCGGGGCTTCGCTGGCCAGGTCGCGCAGCCGTTCCACATCGTCATCGGCGCCGGTCTCGGCTGCGTCGGCAATCTCGTCGACGATCGCCCCGAAGTCGCGCCGTCCGCCGTCAAGCAGGCGGTCCTGCGCCTCCCTGATATCGGACGGCGCCGCCACGACCCGCTTTACCCGGCGGCCGGTGCTGATCCCGGCGGCCTGCACCGCGTAGTGATCGAGCGGATCGGCCATCGCGAGAGTGATTTCATCCGCGGTCATGGCGACGGGCAGAACCCGCACCCCGCGCATGAACTTCGTGCTGATCCCGCTTTCTAGTGCAGCGGTTTCGGAAACATCTTCGAGCGTGCGGGCTGGCAGGGCAAGAATGGTTCCAACTGCCGCCGCAATTTCGCGTTCGCCCACCAGGCCGAGAGTCGCGAGTACGTGCTCGAGGAATTCGCCGCTTTCTGCAGCCGCGCGGCGCGCGCGTCCTGCCGCGGTCTCCGTGAGCTGGCCGCTGCCCGTGAAAGCGGCAAGCAATGCTGTCTCCAGCGCTTCGCGGGCCGTCGTTTCGCCGGCCGTCGGCGCGCCCGATAGATCGACAAGTGAAACCTCCCTAACCAAGAGCCACGTCCCCATACAGCCAGATCACCCAAGCGCCCAACGCCAGGAACGGGCCGAAGGGCAGGGGATAATTGAAATTGAGACTGCGGCGCAGAAGACCGGTTGCCGCGAAACCGAGCAGACCGCCGATGGCGGCGATCAGGACCACGCTGGGCAAGGCCTCCCATCCCAGCCACGCGCCGATGGCGCCCATCAGCTTGGCGTCGCCCAGGCCCAGCCCGTCGCGGTGGCGCAGGCGGCGATAGGTCTCGCGCACCAATGCGAACAGGCCGAAGCCGGTCGCGGCGCCGATGACATGATCTTCGATCCGGTCGGGGGCGATCGTCCAACATACGCCGAGGCCCAGGGCCAGAAGGCCGAAGGTCAACGCATCGGGCAGGATGAAGAGACGGATATCGATCGCGGCCAGTGTGAGGAACCACCATCCCAGCACGCAAGAGAGCCAGATGCCGGCCGGGGGTACCGCCGCCTGTGTCCAGGCGGCGATCGCCAGCGCGGCGAACATCATGAGGACCGTCATCCGGATGGCTGAACCCGATCCGAAAGGCGGTGCCAGTTCGTCACCAGCCATGGCGGAAAGGGACATCAGTCCCTTCTCCGTTGCCGGCACGACAACGAAAGCATGGCGATACC
>CAZNZI010000486.1:0-4506 GCA_964577475.1 uncultured Rhodospirillaceae bacterium | reverse complement strand
AATATCAAAAGACAATTTTCCCATGTTTTTTGAAATTGACTCTCTCCCCGATTCGATGTGATTTTGAATATCTCAGTTCTGATTCCAATCCGAACTGCCGCTCCGCCGGAACGAAACCGACGGAGTGGACGTTTCCGACACGACCACAACGATCATGGGAGGATTTTCAAAATGCGCCGCTTTGTAATCGAACGGGACCTGCCCGCGATCGGCAGTGCCGAGCGCGAAGCGCTCAAGGCAGCAGCCAAGACGTCGAACGCGGCGCTAAAGCAAATCGGTCCTACGATCCAGTGGATCGAAAGCTATGTCGCTGCCGACAAGACGTTCTGCGTCTATCTCGCGGAGAACGAAGACGTGATCCGCAAGCATGCCGAGATCAGCGGCTTCCCCGCCAACAAGATCACCGAGATCCGCCGCACCATCGATCCGACCACAGCCAACGGCTGATGGTGTCTTAAGACGCGGTATCGGTCTCCATGAGCGCTTGGCGGAAGGCTTCCACGACCGTGCCGATGGTTGGCGATTGCGGCCGGCGTGCCGGCACGCAGATGGAAAGCACTTCGGGCTTGATCCGTCCATCAGCGAGGGTGCGGAAGGCGAGTTCGCCGTCCGCAACCTCGCGATGGACGTCGATGCGGCTCAAGACACTCAGTCGTTCGCCTTGGCGCACGGTGGCTTTGATCAGATCGATCGAGTTCGATGTCATCACCGGTGCGGGATCAATGTCGAGTTTCGACAGAGCCGCATCGATCAACGCCCGCATCGACAGCGATCGGTTGGGCAGGACCAGCGGATAATGCGCACAGTCCGACAGACGGATCCCTTTACGTGTCGCCAAGGGGTGGTTGGCTGCCATCACGAAGCCGACCGGGACCTGCGTCGACCAGAGTTTCTTGATTTCCGGACTTTCCGGCACGTTGAAGGCGACGGCCATCTCGAGGCGTCCCGCCGTCAACTCTGCCGCCACCTGCATCGTGCCGCCGACAAAAGCGTCGATGGTGATGCCGCGATATTTGGTTTGCAGATCGGCGAAGATACGCGGCGCAAAATCGTCGGCCAAGCACTCCATCAGTCCAACGGCGGCGTGCCCTCGATGCAGTCCCTGCATCGCCCGCAGATTGCGTTGCGCACGGTCGAGATCGCCTTGCCAGCGCCGTACCTCGTTGAGCAGCAATTCGCCGGCGGACGTCAGACGCATGCCGCGGGGCAGACGCTCGAACAGCGGCATGCCGTACTCAGCCTCGAGGTTGAGTATCTGCCGGTTGACGGCCGACGCGGCTGCGTTCAGTCGCTCGGCGGCGCGTCGCACCGACCCTTGGCGTGCCACTTCGTCGAAATAGCGGGCGGCGGGGGAAAGCAAAGGCATTTAGGCGATTCTCCAATGGAGCCCATAGGTTCCGCAGACTGTACGCATTATTCGGACACAAGAGACGGATTATAGCACTTGTTGGCAACGGTCGAGTGACCGAGCCTTAAGCTTCATCGACCTATCGATGCGACAAGCCGTGGGGGCAGGGTGGCGCGCGATTTCATCAGTTTGCCGAAAGCCGAGGTGCATATTCACCTCGAGGGCTGCTTCGAGGTCGACGACATCGTGCGTCTGGCCTCGGAGAGCGGCGAGGCGTTGCCCAAGCCGCGCGACCGTCTGCTGACCTTCGATGGAGGCCTCGGGGAGTTTCTGAAATTCCTCGACTGGGTCTGCGGTTTGGTGCGCACGCGCGAGCAAATGGCGGCGATCGCCTATGGATTCAGCAAACGCATGGCCGCGAGCGGCACACTCTACGCCGACGCGATCATCAACCCGACTCACTGGCGCCATTGGTCGACGCGCATCCCGGAACTGATCGATGCGCTCGATGCGGGTTTCGCCGCGGCCGAACAGGATAAGCTCCCGCCGGCTGGGCTATGCATCAGCCTGCTGCGCACTCAGACTGCCGACCAAGCGATCGAATTGGTTGAGACCTTGGCGGAGTCGCTGCATCCACGCGTAGTCGCGCTGTCGATCGACGGGAATGAAGCGGCTGCTGGCCGAACGGGGCCGCGCTTCGCGGAGGCGTTCAAGCTTGCCGGCCGCGTCGGGCTGAAGCGCACAGTCCATGCGGGCGAATCGAGCGGGCCGGACGGCGTGCGCGATGCGGTCGGGCTTCTCGGCGCCGACCGCATCGATCACGGTGTGCGCGCGATCGAAGATCCTGCCGTCGTCGATCTGCTGGCTCAGAAGCGCATCCCCTTGGGCATCTGCCCGACGTCTAATCTGACCCTCGGCGTCTACCCTTCGCTCGCCGAGCATCCCATCGACCGGCTGCGGCGTGCCGGCGTGCCGGTGTCGATCAACACCGACGATCCGGCGCTGCTCGGACTCAAGCTCGAAAACGAGTATGCGGCCTGCGCGAAGAGCTTCGCGTGGTCCGACGACGAGGTGCGGGGCATCGCACGAACATCGATTGAAGCGAGCTTCGCGCCCGCGGATATCAAACGCCGACTGGTGGACGCCCTAGCCGCATGGTGAACCGGACGATCACGATCGTGGGATTCGGCTGCGCGCTGATGGCAACATCGGCAGCCTTGGCGGGCGATTCCGCCATCGATATCGTCCGCTTGGCGGCGACTTGGCCGCAAGCCTACGTGCTCGCCGGGACGAAAACCGAGCCGACCTATGTCGAGCACATCCGCTTGGAACGCGAGGGCGACCGCTTCGTCCTTGAAGGCGGGGGGCCGATGGGCACGCCAACCAGTCGCGAGAGCCTGATGATCGGCGCAGATCGTGTGCTGCGCCATATCGATTGCCCGACGGCGATGCATTGCGAATCGGCAGAATCGCCAAGCGGTTTCCTGGCCTCGGCCGCGATCCTGGCTGCGATTCGGGGCGGCGAGCTGACCGGCAAATTCTCGATCCATCCCTATGGCGATATCGCGGTGATCTGCATTCCCGCTGAGCGCATCGGCATCCGCGACCCGATTCTGGATCCCTGCATCGACACGCGCACCGGCGCCGTCGTCGCGCAACGCCATCGTCTGTCGAAGCAATTCGATGGGCCCAGTCTCGATCCGTGGTCGATCAGCCTGTCGGCACCGGAGTCCCGCATCTCCTCCCTAGGCTACCAATAGAAAGGTCCGCGTCATGCCTCAGCTTTCACGTTTCCAATTCATCCTCGGCGTCGCCGCCGCAATCACGATCGGAGCGTCAGTCGATGCCTCGGCCGCCGACAAGCTCAAGGTCGCAATCCTGACCCCGGGTCTTGCCAATGACGGCTCGTTCAACCAGGTCGCCCTCGAAGGCGTGAAGAAGCTCGCCAAGGAAGGGCTGATCACGTTCGAGATTCGCGAGAAGCAAAAGGATCCCGCTACCTCCGAGCCCGTCATCCGCCAATACGCGCAGAAGGGCTATGACTTGATCATCGGCCACGGCATCGAACTGTCCGAGCCAATCCTGAACGTGGCGAAAGACTTCCCGAAGATCCATTTCGCCGCTTCAGGCGGTCCCGATCTCGCGGGCAAGCTGACGGCCAACACCGATGGCTGGACCTATGACTTCGCGCAGCAGGGGTATCTGTCCGGCTGGGTTGCGGGCAAGCTCGGCGTCAACAAGGTGGGTGCCGTCGGCGGGCCGCAACTTCCGTTCATTCTCGCTTCGCATAAAGGCTTCAAGGCCGGCTTCGCGGAAACCGATCCTTCGGCTACCGTGGTCGAAACCTTCACCGGCTCGTTCGATGACGTGCAGCGCGCCGCCGAAGCGACACGTGGCCTGATCGGTCAGGGTGCTGAACTGATCTGGACCTCGGGCGACGGTATCGGCAATGGCGTTGCCGCTGCCGCCGACCAGGCGAAGGTTCACACGCTCGGCGTCACTGGCAGCGCCGGCGGTCTGGCGAAGAAGGTCAACATCGTCAGCGTCGAGCTCGATATGTATCCGACCTTCAAGGCCTATGTTGACGCCGTGAAGGACGGCAGCTTCGGCAAGAAGTTTTTCGTCTCGGGCCTGGCCAATCACGGCCTGATCCTGACGCCGGTTAACAAGATCGATAAGCGCGTACCGGCCGACATCCAAAAGCAGGTCGACGGGCTGGTCGCGCAGCTCGCCAGCGGCGCCAAGACCTTGCCGGACTTCTACGGCAAGTAAGGCGATGACAGGGCTCTGGGCAAGCGGCGTTACCAAGACCTTCGGGTCGGTGAAGGCGCTTGCCCAGGCCGATTTCGGTCTACTGCCCGGCGAGATTCACGCCATCGTCGGCGAGAATGGGGCGGGCAAGTCGACGCTGGCGAAGATTCTCGCCGGCGTCTATCCGGCGGATGCCGGAACCATTCAACTCGATGGCAAACCTGTCACATTCCGGCGACGCCAAGACGCGATTGCCGCAGGTATCGGTTTTCTGCCGCAAGCACTGTCGCTCGTCGGTGCGCTGAGCCTCGTGGAAAACGAAGTGCTCGGACGTTCGGGCCTGCGCGCCGATCTGGCCGAAGCGCGCCGCAAGTTGAAAGCCAGTTCCGAACGCACCGGCATCGTCG
>CAZNZI010000485.1:0-3139 GCA_964577475.1 uncultured Rhodospirillaceae bacterium | reverse complement strand
GGACCTCAAGCTCGTGCGAAAAGTCGGCGCGCCGGCCATTGCCATCACCGCGATGGGCGTCATTACGCCCTTCGCCGGTGGATTTGCGCTCGGCCAGTTCCTGCCCGACTCGCTGCTGCCCAACTCCAGTCACCGGCTGATCGCGTCGCTGTTTCTCGGTACGGCGATGTCGATCTCGTCGATCAAGATCGTGGCCATGGTCGTGCGCGAGATGAACTTCATGCGGCGCAATTTGGGCCAGATCATCGTCGCATCGTCGATCATGGAAGACACGACCTGCTGGATCATCATCTCGCTGATCATCGGCATCGCCCGCGCCGGCAAGGTCGAGCTTGGCTCCCTCGCGATGACTCTCGGCGGTACGGCCCTGTTTATCGGCCTCAGCTATACCCTCGGCCGGCGGCTGGTGTTCTGGCTGATCCGCACGGTCAACGACACCTTCGTCAGCGAATATGCAGTCATTACCGCGATTCTGATCGTCATGTGCGTCATGGCGCTGATCACCCAGGCGATCGGCGTCAATACCGTACTGGGTGCGTTCGTCGCCGGCGTGCTGATCGGTGAGTCGCCCATCCTCTCGCAGCACATTCAGGATCAACTGCGCGGTTTCATCACCGCCTTCATGATGCCGATCTTCTTCGGCATATCGGGCCTGTCTGCCGATCTCACGATCCTCAAAGACGGCCACATGGCGCTGATGACCCTCGGCGTCGTTGCCATCGCCAGCGTGATGAAGTTCGCCGGGGCATTCTCGGGCGGCTTGGTCAGCCGGTTGTCTTTCGCGGAATCCTTTGCGCTCGGCTGCGGCATGAATGCGCGCGGCAGCACCGAAGTGATCGTGGCCACCATCGGGCTGGCGATGGGTGCCTTGACCCAGAATCTCTACACCATGATCGTCACCATGGCAGTGCTCACCACTATGGCCATGCCGCCGATGCTGCGTGGCGCGCTCAAGCGATTGCCGATGGATCCCGAGGAAAAGCAGCGCCTGGAAAAGGAAAAGGTGGATGCATCCGGCTTCCTCGGCCGGTTCGAGCGTCTGCTGACCACGGTTGACGAAAGCCCGAATGGCCGTCTCGCCTCGCATCTGGCCGGGTTCATCGCCGGACAGCGCGGCAAGCCGGTGACGGTGCTCCATTTTGCCGATCGGGAACCCGCCACCCGCGAGGACTCGAAGGAAATCCGCATCCGGCTGGCCGATATCGTGGCGGCGAGCGCCAAAAAGGGCGGTGAGGCGGCCGAGCAGGAAATCGG
The DNA here is from genome assembly GCA_964577475.1 of uncultured Rhodospirillaceae bacterium. Lineage (GTDB taxonomy): Bacteria > Pseudomonadota > Alphaproteobacteria > Rhodospirillales > Magnetospirillaceae > JASHSH01. The sequence continues at coordinate 1,885 of CAZNZI010000485.1, read as the reverse complement.
CGACGACCGCGCGGAGAAAAGCCAGGTCTCGGCCCGTGTCGAAGGCGAGAAGACCGACAAAGCCGTCACCGCAGAAGCGGAAAAGGGCTACGACCTCTTGTTCGTCGGCGTCGAGACGATGGCGACGCCCGACGGCGCCTTTTCTGCCGATGTCGACCAGCTGACCGCCGCCTTCAAGGGGCCGCTGGTCCTGTCGATCGCCGGTACCGAAACGCACGAGCCCAAGGATACGCCCTGGACCATTCTCGTGCCCTTCAACGGCACCGAAGCCTCGCGCCGCGGCGCGGAAGTGGCGCTCGCCTTCTCTTCGGCGAAGGAAAACAAGATTTCGGCAGCCCTCGTCGCAGAGGCGAAATCGGCAGGTTCGCGTACGCCGGCCCAGCGGGAGGCCGAGCGGGCGATCCGCGAGGATCTCACCGCCCTGGCCACCCGCTACGGATATCAGGACATCGAAACCGTGTCGCGTACCGAGGCCGCACCCCATGCGGCGATCCTCGAGGAGGCGCAGCGGGCGGGGGCCAATATCATCGCGATGGGCGCCAGCCGGCGCGTCGGCGACACCTTGTATCTCGGCGAGACGGTGGAGGGCGTGTTGCGCCGCTGGAAGGGGGCCTTGGTACTGGTTGTCAGCTAGAAAAGGGGTGCGCCCCGCCCGGTCTGGTGTACCATTGCGCATCGCGCGTCTAGGTGCAGCGGGCAGAACGGGGCGGGGTAACAGTGGCGATCAAGACCACACGGGCGAAACGCGAGGCGCCGACGGTGGTGCCTTTGGGGCTCGGCCGCTATGTCCTCGAAGACCAAGTCGGCTATCTGTTGCGTCGTGCCCATCAGCGTGCCAGCGCGATTTTCCTGGCCGAACTGGGTGAGGCCGATCAAATCACGCCCACTCAATTCGCCGCGCTGGCCAAACTCCGCGATCTCGGCGCGCAGTCGCAGAACGAGCTGGGACGCCTGACCGGCATGGACCCGGTGACCATTCAGGGCGTCACCCGCCGATTGGTGCAGCGCAAACTGGTCGAGCGATCGGGCGATGCAGCCGACCGCCGGCGCGCCGTCTTGAAGCTGACCCGCAGCGGCAAAGCCCTGGTCGAACGCCTCATCCCCCGGGGCTTCCGTGTCAGCGCCCGCACTTTAGACCCTCTGAGTCCAGCCGAACGCGAGCAGTTCCTGCGGCTGCTCGCAAAATTGGTCTGACTGTCCCACGCGCGGCGCCGCGCCGCTTGACCACGCCCCGCTATGGGTTGTTAAATCATAGGTATACGAACGACCCTCCTGTCGAGGGCCGTTCGGTCATCGCCCAGGGGTAGGATTGGGGGTAGGATGACATGGGTCGATACGTACGCCCGACGGATCTGACCGAGGCACTGGCGGCTCTGGCCGCCGGGCCCCTGACCGTTTTGGCGGGCGGCACCGATTTCTATCCCGCCCGTGTCGGCAAGCCGATTACCGAGGATATCCTCGACGTCACGGCGCTGGCCGGATTGCGCGGCATTTTCGACCAGGGCGATCATTACCGCATCGGCGCCACCACGACGTGGACGGATGTTGCGCGGGCCGACCTGCCGCCCTGGTTCAAGGGGCTGCAACTGGCAGCGCGTGAAGTCGGCGGTGTGCAGATCCAGAACGCGGGCACGGTGGCCGGCAATCTCTGCAATGCATCGCCGGCCGCTGACAGCATCCCGCCGCTGCTGTCGCTCGACGCTTCGGTGGAACTCTCGTCGCGAACCGGCACCCGTCTCGTATCGCTCGCCGATTTCGTCCTGGGCAACCGCCGCACCGCGCGCCAGCCGCAGGAGCTGGTTACGGCCATCTGCGTATCGAAGCCGCGTCAGGCGGCCCGCGCCACCTTTCTCAAGCTCGGTGCGCGGCGCTACCTCGTCATCTC
>CAZNZI010000484.1:0-2739 GCA_964577475.1 uncultured Rhodospirillaceae bacterium | reverse complement strand
CCATCGGCGGCAAAGGCAACGTCATCATCAACCGTGGCGTCGCCGGCTTCGAGGCCGACACGAACATGTACAAAGGCAACATGAATGTCTTCAAAAAGCATCCTGACATTCATGTCGTCGCCGAGGTCTTCGGAAAGTGGGACGACGGTGTTTCGCAGGCGGAACTGACGAAGGCGCTGACGGCGCATCCCGATGTGCAGGGGATCACCAACCAGGCCGGCGAATATGGTGCTCTGCAGGCGCTGATCAACCTCAAGCACCCGCTGAAGATCGCGATGACCGGTGAGGGCAGCAACGGCTGGCGCCTTGCCATGACGCAGTACAAGGACCAGGGGCTCAAGGGCTTGTCTCTCGGCGAGCCGCCGATGAGCAGCGCGCTGGCACTGAAGACGGCTGTCGAAATCCTCGAGGGCAAGAAGCCGCCGAAGACCCAGCCCGTGCCGCTGCCCAAGGTGACGACGGCCGACCTCAAGCCGGGCGTCAACGTGTTCCCGGACGAGCCTCCGACCGTGTTTGCGGACATCGAGATTCCCGGTTCGGGAATCCAGTTGACCATCAAGGACGCTCAGGGCAAGTGATCGTGGGCGGCGCAAGCGTGCCTATGCGCTTGCGCCGCATCCACGGGAGCGAGACGGTGACCGACCGTGCTGGTTCTTAACAATCTCACCAAGCGATTCGGCGGCACGCAAGCCGTCAAATCGGTCAGCCTGACGGCCCGGCCCGGCAGCGTACTGGGTCTTGTCGGCGAGAATGGCGCGGGCAAATCGTCCGTCATCAAAATGATTGCCGGTGTCGTCCAGCCCAGCGCCGGCCATGTCGAACTCGATGGAAAACGATTGTTGCTGCGCGATTCTCACGACGCATTGCGGCATGGCATCGCGAGCGTCTTTCAAGAGCTCACCTTGCTGAAGTCGCTGACGGTCCAGGAGAACCTCCTTCTCACCGGCGGGCCGCGCCATGTGTGGCGGAGCCTGAACCGCAGGGAGGGGCGGAAAGTGGCGAGCGAGGTGTTGCGCCGCTACGAGCTGACGCTGGAGCCCGACACCGCGGTGGGCACGCTGCCGCTCGGTGCGCAGCAGATGCTGGAGATCGTCCGTGCCGTCGAGCGTAAGCCGAAGGTGCTTCTGCTCGACGAAGCGACCTCGGCGCTCGGCGCGCACGAGGTCGAATGGCTGATCCGCCTCGTCGAGCGCTTGCGCAACGAGGGCACGATCGTGCTGTTCATTTCACACCGCTGGGACGAGATCGTGCGGTTTTGTACCCACGTCGCCGTCATGCGCAACGGCGAGCTTGTCGGCGAGGCGGACACCCAAACCCTGTCCGAGGCCGAAGCGATTCGCCTGATGACGGGGCAGAGCTTTGAGGCGTCGTTTCCGACGCGCGCCTTCGCCGGCAGCGCATTGGCACTGAGTGCGCGCAATTTGCAGAGTACGGTGCTGCGCGACGTCAGTTTCGAGGTGCGTCGCGGCGAAGTGCTCGGATTGGGCGGATTGGTCGGCCAAGGGCAAGGAGCGCTGTTGGAGGCGCTATTCGGCGCCCACGCGCTCGAAGGCGGGACGATCGAAATAGCTGGCAGGCCGCTACGCATCGCCAACCCGGCGGCGGCGATCCGCGCTGGCCTTGCCTATGTCCCGCAGGAGCGCAAGACCGAAGGACTGCTGCTCGACAAGAGCATCAAGGTCAACATGACCCTGTCGGTCCTGCGGCGCATCGCGGGGATCGCGGGACTGCTCAACCGCGGAGCAGAGGAAACGCTCGTCGCGGGCGCCATCGAAAGGTTTCATATCGAGGCCCGCTCGGCGCAAGATCGTGTGCAGACCTTGAGCGGCGGCAACCAGCAGAAAGTGCTGCTGGAAAAATGGCTGCAAACGCGGCCCGCAGTGCTTCTCCTGAATGACGTGACGCGCGGCGTCGATATCGGCACGAAGCTGCAGATCTACGGCGCTATTGCCGCCTGCGCTGCTCAAGGCACGGCTGTAATTCTCTATTCAACCGATACGCTGGAACTGGTGGGGCTGGCGCATCGCGTTCTGGTCTTCAAGGAGGGGCGGGTCAATCAATCCCTCGTGGGCGACGCGATCACTTCGGAGGAGATCGTGCGGGCATCACTCGTGCGTGGAGAGGCCGATGCGCGGCACGTGGCTTAAACGGCTTCGGCTGGACGAGAATTGGCCGGTTCTTACCTTCGCGGCGTTGCTGCTGCTCGACATCGCGTTGAAGGGGCGGTTTTCCCGCTTCGACTTGCAGACGCTCTGCGCCAACGTCCTGCCCCTGGTGCTGATTGCCTTCGGTCAATTTTTTGTCGTTCTGACGCGCGGGATCGATCTTTCACTGGGGCCCATCTCGAGCGTCGCCGGCAGTTGCGCGGCGCTCCTGCTTACGGATGACATGGCGACCGGCTTCGCGGTCGCCATATTGGTCGGCGCCTTGGCCGGTTTTTGCAATGGCGTGCTCGTCGTCCGCTTCGCGCTGCCGCCGATCGTCGTCACGCTTGGTTCGATGTCGGTCTGGCAAGGGGTCGCCCTTCTCATCCTTCCCAATCCCGGCGGCGAAGTTCCGGAGGAGTTGACTGAATTCCTGAATAGCGATTTCGGTCTGCCGACCTCCCTGCTGGTGCTCGTGCTGCTGTGGCTGGTGGTCGCGTGGGTGATGAGCACACAGTTCGGTCTTCATCTGCGGGCGATCGGCGACGATGAGGCCGCCGCGCGCATGAGCGGGGTGGCCGTACCCCGGGTCAAA
>CAZNZI010000483.1:0-1589 GCA_964577475.1 uncultured Rhodospirillaceae bacterium | reverse complement strand
AATGTCGGGTTCTACCGCCAGAGCGACGACACGCTCGACCTGATGGGCCATGTCGATCTCTTCCGCGACGACGGCTACGAGCTGCATACCGAAGCGGCGCGCATCCTGGTCGGCAAAGGCAATGCCTCGGGCGATCAGCCGGTGACCGGCCAAGGCCCCGCCGGCCAGTTGAGCGGCGAAGGTTTCACCATGACCGATCGCGGCCGGACGATCACCTTCTTGGGCAAGAGCAAGGCCGTGCTGATGGTCGGCCAAGGCCGGCGCGGGAAATCGGGGTCGTGATGGCGCGGATGTTCGCGATCGCCGCGCTGACCGTCCTCGCCCTGGCTGGATCCGTGGGCGTCGCCGCCGCACAGAGCATCGACTTCGCCAACCAGCCCGGCGTGCCCGTCGAGGTCTATGCCGACAAGGGGCTCGAACTGTCCCAGGACGCGAAGACGCTGATCGCGCGCGGCAATGCGCGTGCCGTGCGCGGCCGTGTCACCGTCACCGCCGATACGCTGATCGCCCATTACCGCCAGCGGAACACAGCCGCCAAGCCGGGCACGCCCGATAAGGCCGCGCCCGCCGCCGCCAAGGCCGGCGACGAAACCACGCAAGGCAACAGCGAGGTCTGGCGCCTGGAAGCCGATGGGCATGTGCACATCTTCACCGAGTCGCAGCAGGCCTTCGCCGATCACGCCGACTACAACATCGACGATGCGGTGGCGGTGCTGACGGGCAAGAACCTGAAACTGGTCACCGCCAAGGAAACCGTCACCGCGCGCGACAGCCTCGAATACTGGGAGAACCGCCAGCAGGCCGTGGCGCGCGGCAAGGCCGTCGCCAGCCAGGGCGACAAGCATATCCAGGGCGATACGCTGGTCGCCGATTACGGCCAGGACCAGCAGAAGCACACCGTGCTGCGCCATGCGACCGGCTTCGGCAACGTGATCATGACCACCTCGAATGAAATCGTGAAAGGCGACCGCGCCGATTACGATCCCTTGGGCGGGTTGGTCACCGTCACGGGCGCCGTAAAGATGACGCGCGGCGACAACCAGCTCGACGGCGGCTATGCCGTCGTCAACCTCAACACCGGCATCAGCCGCCTTTACCCGACCGCCCCCGGCCAGACCGGCGGCGATGGGCGGGTGAAAGGACTGCTGACGCCCAATCGCAAATTGACCGAACCCAATCCGAGCGGCAGCGAACCGGCGACCAACGAGCCGCCGCCCGCGCCGCCGAAGAGTCCATAAGATGTCGCAGCGCGATCACCATAACCCCTCTGCGCCCCATGCCGATGGCGATCACAAGCCGCATGTGGTGACCCGGAGCGAAGCCACCGGCCTTGCCGCCGTCAATATCGGCAAGCGCTACCGCCGCCGCCCCGTGCTGCGCGGCGTGACCGTGCGCGTCCATCGCGGCGAGGCGGTCGGCCTGCTCGGCCCCAACGGTGCGGGCAAGACGACCTGCTTCTACTGCATCACCGGCCTGGTCGCGCCCGACGAAGGCAGCGTGCTGATCGACGATCACGACATCACCAAGCTGCCGATGTACCGCCGCGCGCGGATGGGGATCGGCTATCTGCCGCAGGAAGCCTCGATCTT
>CAZNZI010000482.1:0-8328 GCA_964577475.1 uncultured Rhodospirillaceae bacterium | reverse complement strand
GCGGCGGGCCGGGCGAGGTCGAGCGCCTGATCAAGGACACGGCGGCGCGTGACGGCAAAGCCGTACGCATCGGCCTGCCGCAGGATCCCGGCCAGGCCGGCAAGATGCAGGCGAGTTACTTCATGCGCCAGCTTGCCGGTTACAGCGTCAGCGCACGGCCCGAAAGCGGCGACAAGGTGACACGCTTCGGCCCGTTCTCGGCCCAGGCGCGGGCAGGGCATGTGGCGGTTCTGCGCGGTGCCTGGAACGACGATTTCCTCACTGCGCTCGAGTCGTTTCCCGATGCGCGCCACGACGACGATGCCGATGCCGCGGCAGGTGCATTTGCTTTGTTCCATGTTGCGACCGACGGCCTGATCGACTTCTACGGCCGCGCGGCGCGGGGGAAAGACGTGTAGGGATACGGCCCATGCTTCGAGACGCTCGCTCCGCGTGCTCCTCAGCATGAGGTTTCCAAAAAAGTCCTCATCCTGAGGAGGTCGCGTCAGCGGCCGTCTCGAAGGATGGGCGGCGGCACAAATTCCAGTTCACCGGAGACACATTCAGATGGCCCGAGACGGCGGAACCGAGATCGCGCCCGGCATGGTTGCGCGGATCGCGGCGGGGCTGCGCTATGTCGCCACCGGCCGCGTGCCGGCGAGCGACACCTGGTTCGGCCCGCTCGACCCGTTGCCGCCGATGGCGCCGCCCGCCGTCTCGGGCCGCCAGTTCGACTATCCCAACGGCTACAACCTTGTCACCCAGCCGCGCGCCTATGAGCCGACCACCTTCCATCAGTTGCGCGGCCTCGCCGATGCCTATGATCTGCTTCGCTTGGTGATCGAGACGCGCAAGGACCAGATCGCCCGACTAAACTGGACGATCCGCCCGCGCGGCGCGATGCACGTGGGCGTTACGAATGCGCGCGCCGACGCGATCAGGGACTTCCTCGCCTACCCCGACCGCGAACACGCCTGGGATGCCTGGCTGCGCATGCTGCTGGAAGACCTGCTGGTGATCGACGCGCCGGCGCTCTATCCGCGCTACGACAACGCGGGCCGGCTCTATGCGCTGGAGCCGATCGACGGCGCCACCATCAAGCGCGTACTTGACGATACCGGCCGCACGCCGCTGCCGCCCGCACCCGCCTATCAGCAGGTGCTGAAAGGTTTGCCCGCCGTCGACTACACCACGGACGAGTTGCTCTACCTGCCGCGCAATCCGCGCACCAACCGCGTCTACGGGTTCTCGCCGGTCGAGCAGGTGGCGATGACCGTCAACATCGCGCTGCGCCGGCAGTTGCATCAGTTGCAGTACTACACCGAAGGCACAGTGCCCGAGGCGCTGATCGGCGTGCCCGAAACCTGGACGCCCGACCAGATCGCGCAGTTCCAGAACTACTGGGACGCGCTGCTCACCGATGACACGGCCTCGCGCCGCCATGCGCGCTTCGTGCCGGCCACCATCAGCAAGAGCTTCGTGCAAACCAAAGAGGCCGCGCTGAAGGACGCCTATGACGAATGGCTGGCGCGCATCGTGTGCTACGCCTTCTCGGTGCCGTCGCAATGGGCCGTGGCGCAGATGAACCGCGCCACCGCCGAGACCGCGCAGCAGGAAGCCGATGACGAAGGCCTCGCGCCGCTGCTCGCCTGGGTTAAGGGCGCGCTGGATCGCATCCTGCGCCAATGCTTCGCCGCGCCCGATCTCGAATTCCACTGGCTGCTCGACCAGGACGAAGACACCCTGGCCCAGGCGCAGGTGGACCAGATCTATCTCGCCACCGGCGTCAAAAGCATCAACGAGGTACGGGCCGAGCAAGGCCTGGCACCGGTCAAAGGCGGCGAACTGCCGCTGATCAACGGCGCGGGTCTGACGGCGCTCGACAAAGTGGGGCAGGGCGCCGCGCCCGCCGCGCCGCTGCCGCCGGTCGCCAAATACGCCTCCGATCAACCGCGCGTTCCGGCCGGTAATCCCGATGGCGGACAGTGGACAAACGAGGGCGATGGAGACACCTTAGCCACGACTGCTGACGCCGATGTGCATGTTGCCGATCCCGATACCGACTTGCGTCAGAAGCCAATCCAAATCGCCGACAGCGGACAGATCATGAGCGATTCACCGATGCTTCCGTCGATCAACGAAAATGGCCAGTCAACTTCATCAAGCTCGGAAGGTTGGGGTTCTAACAATAGGCAAAGCGGCGATCATTTTGATCGAACACAGTGGCATTCAAGCGGTGACACCGACTCTGGCTCTGGCTCGGTGACGATCACTTCTGGCAGTAAGATCGCCATTGAATCGTCGAGCGACGCTTTCCCTCCGACCAACCAATTTCGGATTTTGGTGACGGCTATTCCGTTGGACAACGACGGCAACCCGCAAGAGTCGATTGCTTCGCCTGAATGGTTCGACGCGCAGGAGTATTCGTCCGGTCTCACCGGCAGTAACGTTAGCCCTGTCAAAATCATTCAAGCCGCTCCCGGCGCCCAAAAGTACAAGTGGATTGTCACGATTCCGCCGCAAGAAGACGCGAATGGGAATTTCAGTTATACTAAGGTCAAGGTCTACGTTCAGAATTAGCCATGACACGCGACCATATCGCCGCCGCACTGTCGATTGTACTTCTCGCTGCATTCGTCATCGAGGCGCCAGCATTGTTGCACCGGCCCACACGAAGCGAATGCATTATTGGCTATAGCGTCGACTGGTCGGTGGTGAAGGCCGACCACAACGAAGTCAGAAACGCATTCACGACAACGCCTGGCGGGCATCGCCTGTTTCATGCGCTGTCCGCCATGGGTATTAGTGACGCTGGAGATCGCCTCTACCTACAATTCAACCGTGACTGCGGCAACAAGCAGAACTATGCCGAGAAGCTGATCAATCGATGGAAGTCAGACGGGCTCGACATTCCAAAATTTACGCGCATTCCTGATCCGATCGTTCCGTCGCCGAAGACGATAGACGTTGCCGGGCGGTATTGGCGAGACTGATGCGATCTCCTGGATAATACGCTCAGGCGCTCACTTACTGCCCTTCCCGCGCTTCGTGCCGGCCACCATCAGCAAGAGCTTCGTGCAGACGAAAGAGGCCGCGCTGAAAGACGCCTATGACGAATGGCTGGCGCGCATCGTCTGCTATGCCTTCTCGGTGCCGTCGCAATGGGCCGTCGCGCAAATGAATCGCGCCACCGCCGAAACGGCGCAGCAGGAGGCCGATGACGAAGGCCTCGCACCACTGCTCGCCTGGGTGAAGGGCGCGCTGGACCGCATTCTGCGCCAATGCTTTGGGGCGCCCGATCTCGAATTCCACTGGCTGCTCGACCAGGACGAAGACAACTTGGCCCAGGCGCAAGTGGACCAGATCTATCTGGCCACCGGCGTCAAAAGCATCAACGAAGTGCGCGCTGAGCAAGGCCTCGCGCCGGTCAAGGGCGGTGAGCTGCCGCTGATCAACGGCGCGGGGCTGGTGACGCTCGACAAAGTGGGGCAGGGCGCTACGCCCGCCGCGCCGATGCCGCCGGTGGCTAAATACGCGCCCGACCAACCGCGCGATGAGATGGGGCGATGGACGAGTGGGAGAGGCGGCGGCTCACCGGCGGTCGATATCCATGTCGCCGATCGCGAGCACGCTCAGCGGCAGAAGCCGATCCAACTCGCCGACAGCGGGCAGATCATGTCGGATGCACCGCTTCAACTCGCTGCAGCCACGGAAGAGGAAGAAACGCGCGGCGAAGCCGAGCCTTCAGATCCGATGGCCGAAACTCGCACGCGCATCTACAGCAACATGTCAGCCGATCTGCGGCGGCTGGAACCGGACAACAAGAATCTTGTTTCGATGACCAAGCCGGATACAGCGCCGAGCCGCGAAGATTTATCGGCGATGAGTGAAGAACTTTCGGAGGCGCGCGAGCGGACGGCGGATAAAATCTCGAATGGGCACGCCTTCGATCTTCACGATGAAGAGACGGCCTGCGAAACACCTGCACAAATGAAAAGAGGCGTTCTCGACGTTCTTGAGAGTCCGGGTTCGCTCGTAAAATCGCTTCCAAGGGGCAGAAGCGCTTACTATGATAAAGAAACCAATACCATTGTACTTATAAATCCCAATGATCCTGATGGCGGCAGCGTTTTTCGGCCCCGCACAGGTAGGCAGTATTTCGACGAGCTGGAATAACCATCGCTCGGTCGTTAACAGACCTCTCCAATAGATGCGTCCGAATGGGACGTTCAATCGATGGCCAAAAGTATCGTGACGGATTGGGAAACCATCCCCACTTATCGCTGCCCGTGCTGTGGGTCAAAAACACTCCATGGCCGAGGGCATTTCGAAGCCTGCCCGGTTTGCTTCTGGGAAGACGACGGTCAGGACGATCACGACGCTGATCGGATGCGTGGGGGGCCCAATATGGACCTGACCTTGGCACAAGCACGGGAGAACTATCGGGAGTTCGGCGCAAAGCATCAGAAATTCATAGATAAGGTTCGCAAACCGACGCCTGAAGAAATGTGAACTAGGCGGCCTCTATGGCTGATAACGACATGAACCCCGAACTACCCACCGCCAATGACTCTGGCCGCGTGATCGAGATTGACGCGACAGGTTGGAAGACGATTTTGGATTTCTATGATGCCGTTTACCCGGCGATCGAGGCGCCTAAAGATGCGAGCCGGTCCCTGGATGCGTTGCTGGAATACATGATCTGGTACGACATGGGTGCGCTGAGGCCACCCTATGAAATCGTGATATCCAATTTGGGCGGCACGCCACCCGACGTCGTCAAACACGTCGAGTTTTTTCGGAAATGCCTCGGCGAGGCGCGCTACGAATATTGGCGTCAGAACGAGAAGCTGATCAACGTACACTTGGAGATCATGTCCTAACGAGCTCGCCTCGCTCGCTCGGCCAGTTTTGTCCACCATCTGATCGGGAATGGCCATGCGTATCATCGATATCGATGCCTCGGGCTGGAAAACACCGCTCGATTTCTATCGCGCGATCTATGCCGGGATTGAAGCCCCCGAGGACGCAAGCCGCAGCATAAATGCGTTGCTGGAATACATGGTGTGGGGGGACATGGACGCCATCGAGCCGCCCTATATCGTGCGTATCTCGGGGCTCGATAAGGCACCGGCAGCGGTCGTTGAAGACGTCGAATATACGAAAAACGCGGTTGCAGAGGCGCGTGCCGAATTCAATCGGCGAAACGGCCATGACGTCGAGGTAAGCATCGAAACCGTAAACTAAGATCGGTTCACCGCGCCCGATCTCGAATTCCACTGGCTGCTCGACGATGTCAATGTTTTGGGCTTAGGTCAGATGAGGTTTCATTATGTCCGGTAAAGCTCTGGAAACCGCAGACGATCTCGTGCGCGGGTATTTCGAGGAATCGCTCGTCGATCATATCGACCTGCCGTTTATCGTCGGCGGCGTCAGAGGCCGTATGGGCATCACCGACGACAAGGCCGTCCGGGCCCAAACACTGGCGATCGTGCGGCGCCTGATCGGCGGCGGCCTGCGGCCCGGGGAGATGCAGAAAGAGTAGGCCCACTTGGCTGTCTGGCCGGAAAAGAAGCCCGACGACATCGCTGCCCGGATCGATCGTGAATGGACCGCGCTTGGCCACGACCCCACCCTGGCCGAGCCGATCTGCTGGTTCGAGCGTGCGGACGGGAAGGTCAAATCTTGGTCCTAAGACAACGCAGACCGATCGTCCATCTGAATTGAATCTTCCCGCCCGCGGCTGAACGCGGGTTTGCCGTTCACCATCGAGACGCGTGCACCGGCGGTTCCCCTCCCGCCGCCGGAGCTGTGCGCGCGTCCGGTGCGTGGGCGGGGTTTCGTATTCACCGCTCATCAAGAGGTTTACATGGACAATACGATGTTCATTCCGTTGCGCAAGGCCGATGCGGCGCGGCGCTTGGTCTGGGGCCGCATCGACGAAACGCCCGATCGTGCCGGCGAGGTGTTCGACTATGCGAGTTCGAAACCGGAATTCGCCAAATGGTCGGCGGCCCAGCGCAAAGCCTCGGGCGGCAAGAGCTGCGGCAATCTGCGCGCGATGCATCAGCCCAGCGCCGCGGGCCGGCTCGACGACATCCGGTTCGACGACGCGGCCAAGAGCATCGAGATCGTCGCCCATGTGGTCGATGACGACGCGTGGAAGAAGGTGGAGCAGGGGGTTTATACCGGCTTCTCGCCGGGCGGGCGCTATCTCAGCCGCTGGGCCGACGGCGCGTTGACGCGCTACACGGCGCAGCCGGCGGAAATCTCGCTGGTCGATCTCCCCTGCATTCCGTCTGCCACCTTCACCATGATCAAGAGCGACGGCGTGGCCGAACAGCGCGGCTTCGCGCCGCTCGCCAAGGAAGGCCGCCGCCATTCGGCCGAAGGCTTGAAGCGCGTCCAGGCGATGCACGACACCGCCGTCGATCTCGGCGCCACCTGCGGCAGCGACGCCACGGATGACGACGGCGGCGACGCGCCCGATCTCAGCAAGGCGATGCTGCCGAATCTCGATAAGCTGGCCGGCGAGCTGCGCGGGTTGCGCGACGAGCTCGCCAAGATCGCGGGCGAACGCGATGCGCTGCTGAAGCGGGTCGCCGCGCTCGAAGCCCTGCCACGGGCGGGCGGTGCTCATCTGCGCGCGATCGGCAAAGGCGAGGATATGATCGAGGGCGGCATCGAAACGGCCGAGGACCGCATCGCCAAGATCCGCGCCATGCCCGACGGGCTCGAAAAAAGCCTCGCGCTGATCAAGCTCGCCCATCAGAAGCCGACGGTGGTGCGGTATTAGAGACGCCGCCAGCACCGATCTGCTTCGAAACCACCCCGCCCGGGCTTCCCGCAGCGGGGTTTTCTTTTTCGTGCCGCGCCTATTCCAACAACATCCATCTTGGAGAGAGATCACATGGTATCGACCTGGCAGCAAACCGACGCCACCACGCAGACCGTTTCCGACTATCCCCTCCTGATCGACGGCGATGTCGCCGTTGCCACCCGCGTCGCAGACGCTTTCGCGCCCCATGAACAGACCACGCCGAACATGGCGGTGGAGCTGGATGCGGGTTTTCTGTTCGATCCGCGCAACGCGAGCCTGGTGCCTGTCACCGCGCAGAGCACGAGTACGATCACTGCACCCGTCAGCCAGCCGCGCATCGATCGCGTGGTGATCGATGCGGCCACCGGCGCCGTATCGGTGGTGACCGGTACCGAAGCCGCCAGCCCCACGCCGCCCGATGTGCCGCTCGGCACCGTGCCGGTGGCGCAGGTGATGCTGCAGACGACCTCGATCGCGATCACCAATGCGATGATCACCGACGAACGCGCCGTTTGGGGCTCGCCGGTGGTCGGTGTGCCGTGGGCGCCGGCCGCGGGAACGGCCAACGCGATCACGGCCGCCTACAAACCCGCCAATGCCGGTCTCTATGATGGTTTGCTGCTCAGCTTCCGTGCAACGGCGGCCAACACGACCACCACGCCGAGCTTCGCACCGGATGGTCTGACCGCCTACACGATCACCAAGGAAGGCGGCCAGGCGCTGGTGGCGGGCGACATTCCCGGCAACCTCGCCGAATGCGTGGTGCGCTACAACGCGGCCAACACCCGGTGGGAACTGTTGAACCCGCAGCAGGGGCTTCTATCGGTCCTCGCCGGCACGGGGATCAATGTGTCCGGTTCCGGCGGCTCGGTGACCATCGACAACGCGGGCGTCACCGCGCTTACGGGTGGCACCGCGATCAGCGTGTCGGGCGCGACCGGCAGCGTTACCGTCGACAACACGGGCGTGACGTCTTTGACGGCGGGCACGGGTGTTGGCGTCTCCTCGTCTACCGGTGGCGTGACGGTGAGCAACGCTGGTGTCACGTCGCTGACGGCTGGCAGTGGTGTCTCTCTCTCGGGATCGACCGGAAGCGTGACGATCAATGCCACCGGCATCGTGAAGACATTCTCGTCGAGCCCCGTCGCGATGGGAGCGCCGAATGGCACGGTGACCATCCCGCACACGCTGGGAGTTCAGCCTCTTGGCGTTCAACTATTTATGAAGTGCGTGACCGCCAATGCGGGGTATTCGCCCGGTGACATCGTCGGCTGCCCCATGAGTGCCGGTGAAACGTTCGAAACCTATTTCATGCGAGCAGACACCAGCAACATCTACGCCAAGATGGGTCAGACCGGCATTGGCATCTACAACAAGTCCACCAACGGCATCACTTTGGTAACGCTTGCCGATTGGAATCTCATTGCCAACGCCTGGGCCTGACAATCTGAGTCCATAACGACCATCAACCCCGCCGCCTCTCGCGGCGGGGTTTTCTTTTTCCACCAGGAGACGACGACCCATGACCA
>CAZNZI010000481.1:0-5966 GCA_964577475.1 uncultured Rhodospirillaceae bacterium | reverse complement strand
TGCCATTGTCATAGGTGAGGACCCGCACCTCGCCTTCCATGCGCGATTCCTTCACCACACGCGGCGCGACGCGGGACAACGCGCCCACATCGCGGATCGCCGACCAGACGTAGTCGGGCTTGGCGGAGATCGTGAGTTCCCTGCGGACGCTCGCCATCCGTGCACCTCATTTACCGTACTGTTTCGCCACCGTCGCTTTCGTCTCGGCCAGCACCGGCACAAGGGGAGGCCGCCGGCCGTCCTCCCTTGCGCCGCGTGGATGCTTTGCGCGGTTCACAAAAGAATAGCCGGATGATACTAGACCGTCACGCCCGCCCGGACGCAGAAGGGAATCGGGCTGAACGGATTGAAGAAACGCAAGGGTATCATGGACAGAACGGGAACCCCCACCATCGCGGTCATCGGGCTCGGCTATGTAGGCCTGCCGCTGGCGGTGGCCCTGGCCAAGCATTTCCCGGTGACCGGGTTCGACCTGTCCGAGCCGCGCATCGCCGAGTTGCGCAAGGGCCACGACCGGACGCGCGAGATCGAGCCCGAGCGGTTGCGCGCGACCACGCTGAAGCTGACCAGCGAGACCGACGCGATCGCGGGCATGGATCTCTACATCGTCACCGTGCCGACGCCGGTGGACGAGAAGAACGAGCCCGATCTCGGCCCGGTGCGCGCGGCTTCGGCCACCGTCGGCAAAGCGATCAAGAAGGGCGCGGTGGTGGTGTTCGAAAGCACCGTCTATCCCGGCGTGACGGAAGACATCTGCGGCCCGGCGCTGGAGAAGGTCTCCGGTTTGAAATGCGGCACGGACTTCTTTCTCGGCTACAGCCCCGAGCGCATCAACCCGGGCGACAAGACCCATACGGTCGATAAGATCACCAAGGTGATCGCCGGGCAGAACGCGGACGTGACCGCGCTGCTGGCGCGCGTCTACGGCGCGGTGACGACGGGTGGCGTCTTTGCCGCCGCCAGCATCAAGGCGGCCGAAGCGGCCAAGGTGATCGAGAACGCGCAGCGCGACATCAACATCGCCTTCATCAACGAAGTGACGATGATCTTCGAGAAGCTGGGCCTCTCGATCTACGACGTGCTCGATGCAGCGCGGACCAAGTGGAATTTCCTGCCGTTCTCGCCCGGCCTGGTCGGCGGGCACTGCATCGGCGTCGACCCGTTCTATCTCGCGCACGCCGCCACCGATGCAGGCCACCATCCCGAGATCATCCTGGCCGGACGGCGCATCAATGACGGGATGGGGCCGTGGCTGGCCGAACGCATTCATGACGCATTGGGCCAGAAGGCGGGCCGCATCCTGATGCTGGGCCTCACCTTCAAGGAGAATGTACCCGACTTGCGCAACAGCAAGGTGGTCGACATGCTGGCGCGGCTGCGCGCCCTCGGTCACCACGTCACGGTCCACGACGCCCACGCCGATGCCGGCGAAGCGCGCCACGAATACGGCGAGACGCTGCTGCCCTCGCTCGACGGCGCCAAGGACTATGACTGTGTCGTGGGCGCGGTGCCGCATGCCGCCTATGCCGGCTTCGACGCCGCGCGCCTGGCCACGCTGGTGAAACCAGGCGGCGTCGTCGCCGATCTCAAGGGTATGTGGCGCGGTCTCGCGCCGTCTTCGGCCTTCACCGTCTGGCGGCCTTAAGCAGCCGGTTTGGGGGGCACTCCGGCCCCCCATCCGGCACGGCCCTCACTCTTGCACGAATCGCAGCAAGTCTTGGGTGAAGCGGTTGCGATGCGTCAGCACGATGCCGTGCGGCGCACCCTCATAGATGCGTAATGTGCAGCCGGGAATTGCCGCGGCCAGCAGCCGGCCCGATTGGTCGAGCGGGCAGACGTCATCGGCATCGCCCTGGAGAATCAGGGTCGGGACGTCGATGGCCTTCAGCCGGTCCATGTGATCATCCCGCACCACCGCGCGTTGGAATTCGATACTGGCTTTCGGCGACGCGCTCAGGAACTGGTTGAGAACCCACTGCGCCATGGCCGGCGAGACGGCATCGTCGCGGCCCAGGAACAATGGAATCCCGCTCGCCAGCGTTGCCGGCCGGTCCTCGGCCAAGGCGGCAATGAAGCCTTCGATCAACGGGGAATTGCTTTCGGTGGGCGGCATGGGGCTCGTCAGCAGGACGCGCGAGATGCGTTCCGTGCCGTAGCGCGAGATGTAGTGAATCACCTCGCCGCTGCCCATCGAGTAGCCGACCAGGGTCACGTCATGCAGATCGAGTTGCTCGATGATCGACGCAAGATCGTCCGCCAGCGTGCCGAAATCGTATCCGTAACCGGGATCGTCCGAACGGCCGTGTCCGCGCCGGTCGAAGGCGATGCAACGGAAACCCTGCGCGCTGAGGCTGGTGAGCTGGTACTCCCATATGTCGGTGTTGAGCGACCAGGGATGGCAGAAGACGATGGGCGCACCCGTTCCCCAATCGCGATAGTGCAACCCGGTCCCGTCATCGGTTTCGATGAATGACCCGAACCGCGATGGCTGCGGGCGGGCGGGACGCAGGCGCTTGGCGGTGCCGATATCGACGGATGTCATGGCGCTTCTCCTCTGGTCGCGATGCGTCCTTCGTAGCGGAGGCCGCGCGGCGGGCCCATGACCTCGGAGGTCAAATTCAGAAGGCGTCGTGCCGCAGACCGGCCACAGGACGGTCACCGGACTTTACAAATCTCCCTCTGCCTTCTCCGGAAGCCGGCGCGTTTCCAGAGTCCAAGCCGTCGCTCGCCATCGGTGAGAGGCGAGGAAGGAAGCCATGGCCAGACGCATGACAGCGGAAACATCCCGGCGGTCGAATGCCGAAGCAAAACTCAAAGCGCTCGACAAGCTCGCGGGCGTATGGGAGGCGTCCGATCCGAGCGGCAACGACGCGGTCGAAGGTCATGTCGTCTTCGAATGGATGATTGGCCGCCGCTTCATGATCCAGCAGGTCAATCTCGACGGCACCAAGGGACTCGAGATCATCGGCTATGACGAAGCGAGCGACACGCTGCGGTCGCACTATTTCGACAGTTCGGGCGAAATCCTGAACTACCGCTACGAGTTCGACGGCGACCGCATCACGGTGGCGATCGACATGAAGGGCCGCAAGGGCCGGTTCACCGGCACCTTCGCCGGCGACGGCAACAGCTATGCCGGCCGCTGGGCCTGGGCGCATGACGGCGAAGAACTGCAATTCGACGCCCGGATGACGCGGGTCGACGAGACCGGCCTGCATGATGGCCATGGCGATGGGCGAGGGAAGCGATGACGCCTCCCTCGCGCCGCGTGCGTTAGACGCTCAGAAGAAAATCGCGGATCGCCGCCGCGCTCGCCGTGCACGATCCGCGCATCGTCCCGATGTGGTCCCCGGGCACGACGCTCAATCGCGATCCTGGCATCACACGGTGCAGGCGCTCGAGTCCGGCGCGGCTCGGGTCTTCGGCGCCCACCCAGAAATGCAGCGGCACGGGGCTGCCCGTTACCACCTCCGGCGGTACGTCCCGCACCATGACCGCCGCGAGGCAGTGACCGAGACCGGGCACGGCATCGGGCGTGACCCAATCCACCGCGCCGGGCACGGCTTGCCGCGCCAGTCCGAGGAACTGCTCGATGGTCAGTGTGTAGCGCGGCGCGTCGGCGGGCGCCGGGTCGAAATTGCCGATGGTCAGGGACAGCAGCCGCTCAGGGCGGTGCGCCAGCAGTCCTGCGCCCAACCAGCCGCCCATCGAATAGCCGGCATAGTGGGCGCGCGCGATCCCCTCGGCGTCGAGCACGGTGGCGATGTCACCGGCGCGTTCGGCACGCGCATAGGGGGCTGCTTCCGTGGGCTTGTCGCTGTCGCCATGGCCGAGCGAGTCGACCGTGATGACGGTGAAGCGGTCGGCGAGTGCCGCGACATAGCCGAGTTCCTGCCAGACCAAGCGTCGCGCGCCCAGACCGTGCTGGAGCACCACGACGGTATGGCCGGGATTGAAGATGTCATAGGCAATGCGATAGCCGCGGTTGACGGCGTGCTTCATCTCGAGTTCTCCGTGCGAAGGGGGCGATGATGGCCGCGCGGCGTCCTTCGGGCAGCGCAAAGCGGCCCGTGCGGACTCCCGCGGTGGGGTAATGGCTAAAAATGCTGAATCGGCAAACAAAAAGCCCGGCCGCAGGGCCGGGCTCTTATGTACCGATGGCGGACCCTCTCATCTGACCCCGGGGGTCGTCAAGAGGATCGTTGGGACAGGACGCGCTACAGCGCCAACCGCAGCTGATCGCCCGCCTTGGGCGGCGGGGCGAATTGGGTGAGGTCGAGCCGCGTGGCCTTGCCCGGGAAACCCAGCCGCTTGCGCTGGATCGAGAAGCGGGTGGCGAGCAATCGGGCGAATTCGCCCTGGCCCTTCATCCGCCGGCCCCATTGCGAATCGTTGAGCTGGCCGTCGCGCTGCTGGCGGATCAGCGACAAGACGTGTTTAGCCTTGACCGGGTAGCGCGCCTCGATCCATTCGACGAACAGGTCGCGCACCTCCATCGGCAGGCGCATCAGGATATAGGCGGCATCGAGCGCGCCGGCCTCGCGCGCAGCGGCCATCACCCGCTCCATCTCGTGATCGGTCAGCACGGGGATCACGGGGGCCACCATCACGATGGTCGGGATGCCCGCGCCGATCAGGGTGCGGATCGCTTCCAGCCGTTTCGCCGGCACCGAGGCGCGCGGTTCCATCTCGCGCGCCAGGTCGCGGTTGAGCGTGGTGATGCTGATGCCGACACTGACCAGGCGCTTCTTCGCCATCGGCACCAGGATGTCGAGATCGCGCGTGATCAGGTGGCTCTTGGTGACGATGCTGACTGGCTGGTTGAACGCGGCCATCACCTTCAGGCACTCGCGGAAGATGCCAAGCTTCTTTTCGGCCGGCTGATAGGGATCGGTGTTGGTGCCCACGGCCAGCGATTCGCACCGATAACCGGGTTTGCGCAGTTCAGCATCGAGCAGTTGCTCGGCGTTCGGGCGCGCGATGATCTTCGTCTCGAAGTCGAGACCCGGCGAGAGGCCGAGATAGGCATGGGTCGGCCGCGCGAAGCAATAGATGCAGCCGTGCTCGCAGCCGCGATAAGGGTTGATCGATTGGCCGAAGGGGATATCGGCCGAGTTGTTGCGCGCGATGATGCTCTTGGCCGGCTGGAGCGCGATCTCCGTGCGCGGCCCGATAACCCCGTCTGGCGGCAACTCGGCGAGTGCCTCGGCTTCGCCTTCCGCCGTGCTCCATCCGTCATCGATCGGCACCGTATCGATCTGGTCGAACCGCACCTTGGGGTTCGAGACGGCACCCCGTGACCGGGGCATGGCCGTCCCCGCGACGCCAGTCGGAGTCGCGCCAGCCACGTGGCCTTTGAGTGGGCCTGAGGGGATTCGTGCAACCATGGGGGGCGTACTATATTATTTCACGAAAAACAAAACAAGAACATTTTTGTGGCGCAAGGGGTTACAAGATGGTTTCCGGGGGAACCAAACGGAACGGTTTCAATCCCCAATCCGCGCCTTTTCAGCCTGTTCCCGGTTTGGCTGTGTCCCCTTTTACGGCACAGTTCATCTGTGCTAAGTGCCGCCTATAAACAGTCATACAAATAGCTGGAGGGCGTTCGGCATGGGCAAGCGGCATCGCATCGGCGTGATCGGTCTGGGCAAGATCGCGCAGGATCAGCACCTGCCGGTGATCGCTAAGAATCCGGCCTTCGAATTGATCGCGACCTCGAGCACGCGGGGGCTGAAAGCGCCCGGCGCGCGCGATGCGTTCAAGCATCACGCCGATCTGCTGAAAGTTTCCGACATCGACGCGGTGTCGATCTGTACGCCGCCCCAGGTGCGCCACCGCATCGCGCGCGAGGCCCTCGAGGCGGGCACGCATGTGATGCTGGAAAAGCCGCCGGCGGCGACCACGGCCGAACTCACCGATCTCGAACGCATCGCCAAGAAGAAGGGGCTGGTGCTCTTCACCACCTG
>CAZNZI010000480.1:0-9027 GCA_964577475.1 uncultured Rhodospirillaceae bacterium | reverse complement strand
GCCGCCGATGATCGCGCCGATGTTGAGAATCACGGTGATGGTGCCGACGGTGTGCGCGTCGAACTTGTGCTGGACGCGCAGGAAGGTCGGGTAGAGATCCTGCGAGCCGTGACTGAAGAAATTGAACGCCGTCATCAGCACGATCGCATAGATCGCGATCTTCCAATGGCGGACGATCACCGAGATGGTGCCGACCGGCTTCTCGTGCTTGCGTGCGGTGAAGACCGGCGATTCGGGTACGCCGAAGCGGACGAAGAAGATCAGGAGTGCCGGCAACGCGCCCAGCATCAGCATGCCGCGCCAGCCGATGATCGGGAACAGGAACCAGAAGGCGAGTGAGGCCAGCAGATAGCCGGTCGGATAGCCGGCCTGCAGCAGACCCGAGACGAAGCCGCGCGCCTTCGGCGGTATGGTCTCCATCGCGAGCGACGAGCCCACGCCCCATTCGCCGCCCATCGCAACGCCGAACAGCGTGCGGATGACGAGGAGCATGGTGAGGCTCGAGGAAAAGCCCGAAGCGAAGCCGAGCACCGAGTAGAGCAGCACGTCGACCATCAGCGCCGGCCGGCGGCCGATGCGGTCGGCAACGCGGCCGAAGATGAAGGCGCCGACCGGGCGTGCGGCGAGTGTCAGGAACAGCGCGTAGGAGACGGCCTTCACATCGGTGCCGAATTCGGTGGCGATGTCCTTCAGCACGAAGACCATCAGGAAGAAGTCGAAGGCGTCCAGGGTCCAGCCCAGGAATGCCGCCGTCACCACGAATTTCTGCTGCCGCGTCCAACCCGAAAGCGCTTCGATCGCCATGACCGCCTCCCGTCGTTTGAGGCGGCCAGGCCGCCAGGACGTTGTGTGTGTTTACTCTTTATCCGTTCCATAAGACTGCCTAGAGGGCGAAAACGCATATCAACAAACCTGGGGCGTCCTGGCAGCGGGTGCAGCAATACCGGCAATATGCCGGTCTGGTGGCGGTCACAATGCGAGTCGGCGGTGTCGCGCCTCTGATTTATACTGGCCGCAGCCGGGTTCACGCGGAGGATGGCAATGGCGCAGGTCGCGTCGCGTCGCGTTTTCGTCTCGGCCCTGTTGGGCATGGTTCCGTCCGTGGCGCTGGCGGGGAACAGCCTGCTCGACCAGGGCCGCGATCTGTTGAGCAAGGTGCCGGGCGCCGGGTCATCCGGCGCGGGGGGCGGTCTCAGCCAGGGCGACATCGGTGCGGGCTTGAAGGAGGCGCTCAAGGTCGCCGCGCAGCGTGTGGTCGGCCGCGTCGGCAAGACGAACGGCTACAACGGCGACCCTTCCATCCGCATCCCGCTTCCCGATGTGCTGCAAAAAATCCAGGGCCCACTGAAAACCATCGGCGCCGGCAGCATGCTCGACGATCTCCAGCTCAAGATGAACCGCGCGGCGGAGCAAGCTGCGCCCAAGGCGCTCAACATCTTCACCGATGCCGCCACCAAGATGTCGATCAACGACGCGCGCGGCATCCTGCAAGGCCCGAAGGACGCGGCGACCCAGTATTTCAAACGCACGACTTCGGCATCGTTGACCACGTCCTTCCGCCCGATCGTCGATGGCGCGCTGTCCAGCGTCGGCGCCGTGACGGCCTTCAAATCGGTGCAGGGCAAGGCCTCCAGCCTGCCCCTGGTCGGGCAGCAGGTCCAAGGATTCGACCTGACGGATTTCACCGTCGGCAAGGCGCTCGATGGGTTGTTCCACTACCTCGCCACCGAGGAAGCGGCGATCCGCGACAATCCCGCGGCGCGGACCACCGATCTCCTGAAGAAGGTGTTCGGCTGACCCCTGTCCCACGGCGGCGGCTCGCCTTATCTAAGGGGCACCGCAATCACGGGAGACGAAGATGGCCGAGCCGAAGCCCGAAACGGTGCGCGAACTGCGCCTGGTGGTGACGACCGACGAGTTCGACAAGGCGCTGGCCTTCTATCGTGACGAACTCGGCCTGCCCGAACAGTTCTCGGTGAAATCCCCCACCGGTCGTGTGGCGATCCTGGCCGCCGGCCGCGCCACGCTCGAACTCGCCGAACCCGGTACCGCCGCCTATATCGACGAGGTCGAAGTCGGCCGCCGCGTCGCCGGCCATATCCGCGTCGCCTTCGAGGTGACGGATGCGAAAGGCATGACCGATAAGCTCGCGAAGGCCGGTGCCGAAGTGATCGCGCAACCGCGCCCCACGCCGTTCAAATCGATCAACGCCCGCCTCGGCGGCCCCGCGGGGCTGCACCTGACGCTGTTCCAGAAGGTGGAGTGAGGGGAGCCCGCTGAAAAAAAGAATGGTGCGCCCGGCGGGATTTGAACCCACGGCCCCAGGATTAGGAATCCTGTGCTCTATCCAGCTGAGCTACGGGCGCACGAACCACAGTCTATCTTAGGGTCCGCGTCATTGCGAGGAGCGTAGCGACGACGCAATCCACCTGTCACGAAAGTCATGGATGGCTTCGTCGCTGCGCGCCTCGCAATGACGATTCAGGAATCTAGCGAACAGCCTTCTTCATCTTATCCGTCGCGGCCACCAGCGCTGCACGGACGCCGGTCTCCAGTGCGGCGTGGCCGGCATCGGGGACGATGATCAGTTCTGAGCCCGGCCAGGCGCGGTGCAATTCATCGGCGCTGCGCAGCGGGCACACCATGTCGTAGCGGCCCTGCACGATCACGGCGGGCGCGTGGCGGATGCGGCGGACATTGCGCAGCAATTGTCCCTCGCCAACGAAGCCGCGCTTGACCATGTAGTGGGCTTCGATGCGCGCCATGGCGAGCGCCGCGGGTGCGGGCCGCGGCTCGGCGGGATCGGGGATCAGGCGCGAGCACGCTTCTTCATAGGTGCACCAGGCCTGCGCCGCCGGCACGTGGATCGCAGGATCGGCATCGATCAGGCGGTGATAATAGGCGGGCAGCAGATCGGCGCGCTCGTCGGGCGGCAGGAAATCGCGGAAGGCGCGTTCGGCTTCGGGGAAGAAGGTGCCCATGCCCTGGAGGAACCACTGCACCTCCCAGCGGCGGAACAGGAACACGCCGCGCAGGATGTAGCCGGTCACGCGCTCGGGATGGGCCTGTCCGTAAGCCAGTGCCAAGGTGCTGCCCCAGGAGCCGCCGAAGGCCAGCCACTTCTCGATGCCGAGGTGGGTGCGCAACGCTTCGATGTCGAAGATCAGCGCGTCGGTTGTGTTGTCGAGGACCGAGGCGGCGGGCAGCGAACGCCCCGCGCCGCGCTGGTCGAACAGCACCACGCGCCAATGCTTGGGATCGAAGAAGCGCCGATGGATCGGCGCAATACCCGCGCCCGGTCCACCGTGCAGGAACAGCACGACCGGCCCCTCGGCGTTGCCGCATTCTTCCCAATAGATCTTGTGGCCATGGCTGACCGGCAGCCAGCCGGAGCGGTAGGGTTCGAGCGGCGGGTAGAGCCCCGCGGTATCGGCGCGTTCGCCCTTCATTGGTCGTCCACCACCCGTTGCCGCGGGCGCCCCACGACTTCAATCTGCTCCGCGTGATTGACCGTGATCAGCGGGCCGATGCCCTTGCCGATCCAGCCGCGCACGCGCAGATGCCGACCGGCCATCGTCGCCGGATCAACGTCCATCGTCTGGGCGATATAGGCCGGGATGCGGATACTGAGATCGCGGGACTCGTCGTCACCCAGGCGCAGATCGATTGCGTTATGGCGCGGCGCAACGGAGACGACGATGCCGTCGACCACCTGCCAACTGTCGATGAAGCGTGTCACCGCATCGGCATGGCGCAGCGCGGTGTGCGTGTCGCCCCACAGGCCGAGACGGTGCGTGCGCGCTGGGCGCTCGGCGGTGTAGAGCGCCGCGGCGACGCTCCTGTGATCGGGCGTGGTGGCGACGCGCGCCCAGCCATGGCGCAGCAACGCGCCCTCGACCCACGTGCCGTCGGCGGTGAAGACCTGCGCGACCACGCGGCCATAGCGGTCTTCGGCGGGACCATCGCCTTTGAGGGCGATCGGTCCCGGGCCGATGACGTCGGTCAGCGTCTGCTGCAGATCGCGGGCCGCGACACCGCGCGCGAGTTCGATGCCAGAGAGGTGCAGCGCCCGCCCATCGGCCAGAGTGATCGCGCCGTCCTCGCCGATCTTATCGACCGTCGCCGTGCCGAGATCAGCCAGCGCATCGGCATCGATGGCGGCCGCCGACGCCTGCGCCGCGGCGGCACAGGTGAGCAGGACAAACATGAGAAGGCGCGGAGCCATGGCTCATGTTAACCGAGGGCTTGGCGCGAGTCACAGGGTCGCGTTGGGCATCGCATTGACGCCGCCTAAGCGGAAAGCGTGCCCTCGAAATCGCCGCGCGGGCCGAAGCAGCCCGCCAGCAGCGGCCCCTCGAAGCCGCAGCCGCCGTCGAGCGTGATGGTCAGCTGGGTTTCCTGGAAGCCGCCATGCTTGCGGTCATAGCCGCGCACGATGCGGCGGTAGTCCTCATAGGGGGTGTCGATCGCGGCGAAGCCCGCGCCGCCCCACCAGAAACTGTCGCTCTGTGCCGACAAGGGGCGCTGCGGATCGATGCCCGCATGGACGAACAGCAGCGACGCATCTTCGACATAAGCGGCGTGGCGCAGTGCCGCCATCAGTTGCGCATGGCCGTCATTGGCGCGGAAACTGGCCGAGATCTTGCTGGTCCAGCGGGTCAGCGCCAGGATGCTGTCGCGTGCGGCGCCCTGTGCCTCCTGCAACCGTCCGCCATAGCTGTCGATGGTGGGGCCGATGCCCTCGTGCTCCATCCATTTGAGCACTTCGCGCGGATTGGGCGCGAACTGGACTTGTGCCAGCTTCTGCCACATCTCCTCCTGCGCGCCGCGCAGATAGACGATGTGCTCGCATTCCATGCCCGGCCGCGCCAGCAGGTCACGGCGGAACAGCAGCAACTCGTCGATGGTCTCGCGTGCCGCCGTGCCGCGGCCGGTGTAATTGCCGAGATAGACGAGCTGATCGCCGACGGCGAACTCCGCCTCAAGCGCGTTGTGCAGCGCTCTCAGACGTTCGACCTGTCCATGGATTGCGGGGATCGCCCAAATGCGCGTTCCAGCCCGCAGAGTCGCGAACAGCTCTTGTTCCGCCATCAACCGGTAAACCGTCGGATCAGTGAAGGGGACGGGACCGGAACACTATGCCTTGCCCGGTCACGCGGCGTCGAGCAGCGTTTCCAGTTTCTGTGTGGCTTTATCGCGTTCGACACCTTCGACCGCGGCCAGCTCGCTTGCCAGGCGCTCAAGCGCGGCTTCGTAAATCTGCCGCTCGCTGTATGACTGGTCGGGCTGGTTGGCGTGGCGGTGCAGATCGCGCACCACCTCGGCGATGGCAACCGGATCACCGGAATTGATCTTGGCTTCGTATTCCTGGGCGCGGCGGCTCCACATGGTGCGCTTCACGCGGGCGCGGCCCTTCAACGTGTTGAGCGCGGTGTCCATGATCGTGCGCGAGGAGAGCTTGCGCAGCCCCGACTGACGCGCCTTCGGCACCGGCACACGCAGGGTCATGCGGTCGCGGTCGAAGGTGATGACGAACAGTTCGAGTTCCATGCCGGCGATGCTCTGCTTCTCGATCGACTGAACCTTGCCGACACCATGAGTCGGGTAGACCACGTAGTCGCCCTGGGCGAACGGGACTTCGACCTTGCCGGTATTCTTGACGACCTTGAGCGCAGGTGCCGCCGATACCGGCTTGCCGGGGATCGGCTTCAGCCCGGCAACGGGCTTCTGCGGCGCTGCGGCCTTGGGGACGGCAGCGACCGGCTTTGCCGGAGCGGGCTTGGCGGCCGGAGCAGGGGCGGGTTTTTGAGCGGCTTTGGGCGGGAGCGGCTTCGCTTTGGCCGTGACCTTCGCCGCCGGCGCCTTCGCAGCCTTGGCGGCAGCCTTTACGGGCTTTGCGGTCTTGGCCGGCTTTGCGGCCGCTTTCGCCGGCTTAGCCGATGATTTCGCGGGCTTTTTCTTTGCACTTGATGCCATGTACTTCGACGGCGCGAAGCGCCGCTCCCCACCCGCGCCAAACAGCGGGCGAATGCATGAAAAACTGACCCTTATGGGGCGGCCACCCGGCAAACTTGTCTGTGAAAACAGGGGCCTACCGGGCGCGGCGCGATCTACGCCTTAAGTTGGTGTGATATATATCACAAAATAGGCCTAAACGGTAGGCCCTTCTGCCGCAAAACCGTAATGTGCGGGAGGAATACCGGCTTAACGCTTGGCCGGTTCAGGGCTCAGAAGCGCGGTCTTATCGGGCTTGCCCTTCCACTCTTCCGAATCGGCCGGGGGCGTGCCCTTGCGGGTGATGTTGGGCCAGGTCGCCGAGTACTGGCGGTTGATCTCGACCCATTCCGTGGCGCGCTGCTCAGTGTCGGGCAGGATGGCTTCCGCCGGACATTCCGGTTCGCAGACACCGCAATCGATGCATTCGTCCGGATTGATGACCAGGAAGTTTTCGCCTTCGTAGAAGCAGTCCACCGGGCACACTTCGACGCAGTCCATGTACTTGCACTTGATGCACTGCTCGGTGACGACGTAGGTCATAAACAACAACTCCCGGGCGGGAAAACGCGGATGAAACCGCGTCGCGAACGGCGCTTGCTATCACAAGTGCGCACGGCCCACAACCGCGCAAAAACCTCACGAACCCTAGGGATTCAGCTCTTCGTAGAGCAGCCGTGCGATCGAGGCCGAACCGCGCTTGTCGCCCAATGCGATGACCCGCAGGCGGCGGATCGACCGCGGTTCCGCTCCGTGGCCCAACGGCACGATGATCTCGTCGCCGGGGGCCACGGCACTCGACTTGTCGACCAGCTTGCCGTTGACCGTGATCATCCCCGCCTCGAGCAGCCGCTGGGCCTGGCTGCGCGTCTTGCAGAAGCGCGCGAACCAGAGCCACTTGTCGACGCGCAGCGTCCCCATCACACCGATTGCAGCCGGCGCAGCGCGGCGAAGGGCGAGTCGGGATTGCGCGGCTTTTCGCGCCGTTTGGCCTTTTCCTGTTTCTTGACGCGCTCGCGGCGCGGCATGGCGGCGTAGACCGTGCCCGTCTCGCTTGTCGTCGCCTTGAAGCCGAGAGCGATCAGGATCGCGCCGGCCTCGGCGATGGTGGCGCCGAGCAGGGCGCCCAGCGTTCCCGGCGGCGCGAATGGACCTTGCCGTGCCAGGGCGCGCGCTTCGAAGGCGAAGCGCTCCAGCATATCGAGACGAACCATCTTCTGGCCCAAGGCGCGATAGCCGATCGCTTCGTAATAAGCGGCCGATGCGCCGGCTTCGGCCGTCACCATCACCTTGCCCGAGGGCGGCGTGAGCGTAGGGGTAACGTCCTGAGCGGCAGCCCACAGCAAGCCGCGCCAGCGCTGAGCGGCCGGCTTCAACAATGCGGGCAAGAAGATGCTCTCGGTGCCCAGCCGCACGCCGAGACGCGCCAGCGCCTTGCGGTCGGCTTCGGTCAATGCTTCGACCTGCTGATCGGCGGTGATGCGCGGCAGCGACCCCAGCGCTTCGCCAAGCTGGAAAGCCAAGCCGCGCGCCGCGCCCGTCAATGGCGCTGCGCGCAAGGCGAAGAGGGGCGCCAGCATCGCTTCGGTCCGCGCAGTGACCCAGCGCAGCAGCCGGTCCGACAGGGCATTGCGCGCCGCCGGCGAGACGAGGTCCGAGGGCAGCGGATCGACGGCGGCGCGCAGCGCTTCCGGTCCTTTGATCAGCCGTGCCACCGGTTCGCCGCGCCAGCGGATCAGTCCGGCATCGTCGAGGGTGAAAGCGTCATCGCCATCGCCGGTGATCCGCTCGATGCGGCGCGCGATTTCGCCGCCCAATGCGCGTTCGGCCGCCGAGACCGCGCGCATCTGCGCGTCGCCCGCCGCGCGGTCGGAGCGATCGGCCTTGAAGCGCAATCCTTCGAGCTGTCCCACATAGTGACCGTCGACCAGCACCGCGCCCCCTTCGCCGACGGCGGGCGCGAGATCGGTGCCGTTGCGGCTGTGGCGCAGCAACACCGACGTGCGCCGGTCGACGAAACGTTGCGTCAGGCGTTCATGCAGCGCATCCGACAGCCGGTCCTCGATGGCGCGGGCGCGCTCCTGGACGGTCGGGGCATCCTCGACCCATTCGGCGCGGTGGCTGACATAGGTCCATGTGCGGATATTGGCGATGCGCTGGATCAGCGTATCGATATCGCCGTCGGTACGGTCGATGCGCTTCAACTGTCCGTCGAGCCAGCCGGTCGGCAGGCGCTCGTCAGGGCCTGTGAGATGCCCGTAGATCTGCGCGAGCACGCGCGCATGCTGTTCCGTGAGGCTCTTCCCGAAATCGGGGATCTGGCAGACTTCCCAGAGGAGCCGCACCCGTTCACGCGATGTGGCGCGGCGCATCGTATCGGGATCGCCGGCGAGTGCCCGCAGCGCGAGCTCGTCATCGGCGTCGCGGGCGCGCATCAGCCCGGCCCAGTCGGGCGGCACGCCCAGTGCGTGCTGAAGCGCCGCGACACTGGAAAAATCGAGATCCGCATTGCGCCAGAAGAGCCGTTTCAAGGCCGAGAATTGATGGCCTTCCAGCAGAGCCACCGTATCGGGATCGATCCCTTCGAGATCGTCGGTCGTGCCGAAGGTGCCGTCGTTCATATGCCGTCCGGCGCGGCCGGCGATCTGGCCGAGCTCGGATGCCTCGAGATTGCGCGGCACGCGGCCATCGAATTTGCGCAAGGCCGTGAAGGCCACATGGTCGATATCCATGTTGAGCCCCATGCCGATCGCATCGGTGGCGACGATATGTTCGACCTCGCCCGCCTGGAACAGCGCCACCTGCGCATTGCGGGTGCGCGGGCTCAGTGCGCCCAGCACGACGGCCGTGCCGCCCGTCTGGTGCCGCAGCCGCTCGGCCAGCGAGTAGACTTCATTGGCCGAGAAGGCGATGACGGCGGAACGCGGCGGCAGGCGATGGATCTTGCGCGGCCCGGTATAGGCAAGCCTGGAGAAGCGTGGGCGCGAAATGAAATCGATCCCCGGCACCAGCTTGCGCAGGAGCGGCCGGATC
>CAZNZI010000479.1:0-1890 GCA_964577475.1 uncultured Rhodospirillaceae bacterium | reverse complement strand
GCGTCCGCATTACCCGATTACGGGCAGTTCGGATTGTCGCGATTGCCCAGGCCCATCTTCTGGAAGTCCGCTTCGGACAGGCCGAGGTTCTCGTCGACGTTCTCCACCACTTTCGTCACCTTGTTGTAGAAGGAGCCATCGGCTGCCTTCGCCACTTCGGTGATGTAGGTGTTGGTGATCGCGTTCCGGTTCTTGTCGAGCTTGATGTGACCGGCCGGGCCGTCGAATTCGAGGGTGTTCAGAGCAGCCTTGAACTTCGACTGGTTGTCCGACAGATCGCCGTTCACCTTGTCGAGACCGAGCAGAGCGGCTTCGGTGCTGACATAGTAGAGGAACGCGAACAGCGACGGGCTCGGGAAGGCGTCCTTGAAGCCTGCGCCCTTATAGTCGGCCACGAACTTCTTCCACGCGGGCGTGTCGATCGAGTCGGCCATCGGGCCGGCCGAAGCCGTGCCGAGGAGCGATTCGCGCTTCTTGCCTTTGTAGTTGAGCACGGTCTGATCGACGGTGATCGAGCCACCGACCATCGGCTTGTCGATGCCGGCTTGCTCCGCCTGGTTGAGGAAGTTCACGGCGTCGGCGCCGCCGAGCACGACGACGAGCGCGTCGACATCGGACGGAATGGTCGAGATCACCGAGGAGTAGTCCTTGGTGCCCAGCGGCACCCAGGCCTTCTTCACGACATGGCCGCCCTTGGCGCAGTAGCTGGCCATGAAGCCTTGCACCTGCGAGTACGGGAAGCCGTAGTCTTCGGCGACCAGGAAGACCTTCTTGTAGCCCTTGGCCAGAGCGACATCACCCAAGCCGACCATCCACTGCGCGCCTTCCGAGTGGAAGCGGTAGAAGTTGGTGGACGGATCCTGGAGCGTGGTCGCCTGGGCGCCCGACGAGCCGTTGATGAAGGTCATCTGCGGCTGGGTCTTCGAGTAGTTCTTCACCGCGATGCCTTCGTCGCCCGAGAGCGGTCCGATCATCACGTCGACCTTGTCCTGTTCGACCGCCTTGCGGGTGGCCGCAACGGCCTTGTCGGGCGTGGCGTCGGACGAATACTGCTTCATCACGATCTTCTTGCCGCCGGCCATGCCGTTATGATTCTTGATGGCCAGTTCGGCACCGCGCATGCAGTCCTGTCCGGGAACTGCGAACGGCCCTTCGAGAGTCGCCAGCACACCCAGGGTGATCGTATCCCCAGCGTAAGCACCAGCCCCCATCGCCAACAACAAGGCACCGCCAACGGCGGTCCCCAGCCATGCTGCCCTTGACTTAAGCATTACTGTCCTCCCTGTGTGCCGACGGCCCCAATGCCGCCGTTCGTGATATGTGAGCCGGCGCCCGCGGTGTTCATCCAACACCCCCGCTCTTGATTTTCGATTGGACACTGCCGGTCAGCAGCCGGGTACGGACGTACCCCCACAGACCGAGCAGCCCGTCGGGCGAAAACAGGACGATCACCAGGAACACCATCCCGATGACCAGGTTGAAACGCTCGCGCGCGATGATGTCGATCGCGAAATTCTCGACAAGGACGAAGACGATCGCGCCGATAAAGGGGCCGATCGGATGGCGCATGCCGCCCAGCACGGCGATGATCAGGATGTCGAGCATCCCGTCGACGGCCACGGATCCCGGCGAGACACGGCCGTTATACCAAAGCATCAAGACGCCGCCGACCGCAGCCAGCGCGCCGGCCACCGTGTAGGCGGCGATGCGATGGGCGATGACATCGAAGCCGAGAGCATTCATGCGCCGTGGATTTTCGCGCACGCCCTGAAGGGCAACGCCGAAGGGCGCGCGCAGGAGATATTTGATGAAGAAGTACCCTAACAGCGCGCAAGCCAGCGCCAGATAGTAGTAGGGAACCGGCGTATGGAAATCGATGCCGGCCACGAT
>CAZNZI010000478.1:0-5180 GCA_964577475.1 uncultured Rhodospirillaceae bacterium | reverse complement strand
GACGACTTCACCGTCCAGCGCGGCGCCTACCGGTCCCAGGGTATGGTGGTATTCCCCAACCATCACGGGGCCGGGTATCGGGCCATCTACGACCTGGCCGACCTGAACAACAGCAAATACATCATAACCACCGGCCAGTCGGGCAATCCGCTGTCCGACCATTGGGGGGATATGTTCGACCGCTGGCTGGCCGGGGCGTCGATCATGCTCGATCCGGGCCGGGCGCGGCCGGACGTCCTGACCCTGGCGCCCGGCCAATAGACCGGCCGAATTAGGGCAACGGTCCCCCGGGCGAGCCCGTCCCTAGCCCTGGACCGTCCAGAAGTGGTAATAACTGGGGACAAGCGGCTCAAATTGTAGCATTATTTGGGCCAAAGAAGGGGGAGCCTGAACGGCCACGGGCTAGGGGTACGGCATGTTTGTCATCATCGGTATGGTGGTCGTCGTCATCTGCGTGATCGGCGGTTATGTCGGCAACGGCGGTGAAATCGGCGTTCTGATCCAGCCCCTGGAGTTCCTTATCATCCTCGGTGCCGCCGCCGGCGGCTTCCTGATCGGCAACCCCAAGAGCGTGGTGGGGGCCACCGTCAAGTCCTTCGGCGTGCTGATGAAGGGCTCGCGGCACAACAAGGCGTCCTATCTCGAAGTCCTCTCGCTGCTCTACTCGCTGTTCCGCCTCGCCAAGACCAAGGGCGACCTCGCGCTGGAAAGCCATGTGGAAAAGCCGGACGAAAGCCCGCTGTTCCAGAAGTTCCCCAAATTCAATGCCGACCACCACACGCGCGACTTCCTGTGCGACTACCTGCGCCTGCTGACGCTCGGTACGCACAACGCGCATGAGGTCGAGACGATCATCGACGCGGAAATCGAGTCGCATCATCACGAATCGACGCAGGTGTCCGACGCCATCACCAACATCGCCGATGGCTTGCCGGCGCTGGGTATCGTCGCGGCCGTGCTGGGCGTCATTCACACCATGGGCTCGATCACCGAGCCGCCGGAAGTGCTGGGCCATCTGATCGGCGGCGCGCTGGTGGGCACCTTCTTCGGCGTGCTGGTGTCCTACGGCTTCGTCGGCCCGATCGCGCGCGGTCTCTCCGCGATCTACTCCGCCGAAAGCGAGTATCTGAACTGCATCAAATCGGCCCTGCTCGCCCATATGATGGGCTATGCGCCGCAAGTGTCGATCGAGTTCGGCCGCAAGACCCTTTCGCCCCATGTGCGGCCCACCTTCCAAGAAGTCGAAGAGACCGTTTCCAACCTGGCTCCGGATTGAGCCTCTAGGGTCCGCAGATGGCTGAAGAACACGGCGGCGGCCAACCGATCATCATCAAGCGCGTCAAGAAGGGCGCGCATGGCCATCACGGCGGCGCCTGGAAGCTGGCTTATGCCGACTTCGTGACCGCGATGATGGCGTTCTTCCTGCTGCTGTGGCTGTTGAACGCGGTCACAGAGGAACAGCTTCAGGGCATCGCCGACTATTTCGCGCCGACCACCGTGTCCCAGTCGAACAACGGCGCGGGCGGCATGCTGGGCGGCCAGGTGATGGGCAAGGGCGCGCAGACCTCGAACAGCGCGCCGCCCGCCGTCGCCCTCTCGCTGCCGCCGCCGACCATCGGCGAAGGCGGCGAGTCGCTGACCGATCCCAAGGAAGGCATGTCCGACCAGGACCTCGAAGGCCTGTCGGACAAGCCCAACGAGCAGCCGGGCACAGGCCTTGCCGCCAGCGGCACCGGCAAGCCGCAAAAGAACAACAATAAGGAGCAAGCCACCGCCAACGCGGCCAAGGCCGTCCCGGGCAAGGACCAGCAGCTCTCGCAGGCGGAAATCACCGAGCAGCAGCTCGCCGAAGCGCAGGCCGCCAAGGAACAGGCCGATTTCGAGAAGGCGCAGGCCGCGCTGAAGCAGGCGATCAATTCGATCCCCGAACTCGCGAAACTGGCCGACAGCCTGCTGGTGGACAACACGCCCGAAGGCCTGCGCATCCAGATCGTCGACCAGGAAGGCCTGGCGATGTTTCCCTCGGGTTCGGCCGATATGTTCGGCCACACCCACGCCCTGCTCAATCTGGTCGGGCGTGTGATCAAGCAGTTGCCGGAGAAGATTTCCATCTCTGGTCACACCGATTCGGTGCCCTTCTCGGGCCAGAATAACTACAGCAACTGGGAACTCTCGGCCGACCGCGCCCTGGCCGCCCGGCGCGTGCTGACCGCCGAGGGCGGCGTGCCGAAGGATCGCGTGGAGCGCGTCATCGGCCAGGCCGACACCGAACCGCTGCTGAAGGACGACCCGACCAATCCGCGCAACCGCCGCCTCACGATCGTATTGTTGCGTCAGAATCCGCCGGGCGCGCCGGGCACGGTCGACGTCAACGAGCAGCAGCTGAAGACGGGTGACGTGCCGGCTTCGCTGAAGCCGGCGACCGCGGCTCCCGCGGAAGGCAAGACGTCCGCCGAAGGGAAGATTCCGGCGGCCACGGGAACCCTGCCCGCGAAAGAATGAGGATGGAACCATGGTAGGCGGCGTTACGATCATGCCGCCCGTATCCGGCGCATGGCCGCCCGATCCGGTGGCCGATCCGCAGTACTACCGCGACATCACGCTGCGCCGGGTTATCGCCTTTTTCATCGACGTGATGATCATCGCCATGATCTCCTTCGTCATCCACATGGCGGCGACCATGTTGACGGTCATGACTTTGGGCCTCGCCGCGCCGCTCCATGGATTGGTGATCGCCCTCTCGCCGCTGTTCGGCTTGATCTATCATGTCCTGCAGGTCGGCTCGCCGGTCTCGGCCACGATCGGTATGCGACTTTTAGGCATGCGGGCCTGGAGCGTCGTGGGCGGCCGTCCGAGCGGGCTTCAGGCCGCGGTTCATGGGCTTTGCTATTACGGTTCCATGGTGGTGACGGGCGGTTTGATCTGCCTGGTCGCCCTGTTTACCCGCCGCCGCCAGACACTTCACGATCTTCTGGCCGGTATTGTGCTGCTGCGCGAAATCTGAGACCCGGTACCGCGGTTTCGCTTAGGTAGACAGCGTTGTAGCCGGTATCGACATAGGCGATACTGTGGATCGATCAGTTTGCGCCTGTCATGTGCCGTGCGCCGGACGGTTTGCCCCGCGATCGAAGCGGCGGATATCGTTGCGCCACCGATCCGCACGCCAGGCAGGCAAGGTGGTCCATAAGCAAGATTGGGGATTGTCCTATTAGGTACAGGGGCGGCGGCACGCAATGAGTGGCCCGGAAGAGTCGCGCGTCATGCACAGCATCTCGCCGGAAGCGGACGTGCTTCTGCGCGAGCGCTTCAATTCGCTGAGCCGTCTGGTTCCCGTCATGTATGTCGCGATCTTCGTCGACGGCATCCTGATGACCTATCTGTTCTGGGGCACGATCCACTTCTGGATCCAGGCCATCCTGACGGTCAGCATCCTCGCCCTCGTCGTCTGGCGCTCGATCTACTGGATCAAGCTGCGCGGCAGGGCCTACGACCTCGACCTCAAGGAAATCCAGAAGGCGATCCGCAGCACCGAGATCGTCGGCCCGATCCTGGCGGTGGTGTATTCCGTCGTCGGCTTCTTCCTGATGCGCGAAGGAACGCCGATCCAGCAGTCGATGACCTTGATGCTGATCTGGATCGTGGCGGCGGCATCGAGCTTCTGCGTCTTCTCCCTGCCCCTCACGGCGATGCTGATCTTGCTCGCCTCGAGCGTGCCGATGATCCTGGCGCTCGTGCTCAACGGCGACTCGATGCTGATCGCCGAGACGCCCGCCTTCGTCGCGGTCGCCGCGCTGATGATCTATGTGCTGCGCGAGAACATGCGCACCTTCACCGAGATCGTCAATTCGCGCTCGGCGATGAAGCGCATGCAGGAGGAGCTGAGCCACAATCACGAACACCTGGCGCTCGCCCAGCGCGTCAGCAGCATCGGCAGCGCCGAGGTCGATCTGCGCTCGGGCGCGGTGATGTGGTCCGATCACCTGTTCACCTTGCTCGAACAGGACCCGGTCTGGGTCAATCCCAGCGTGGACGCTTTCGTCGCCGCCGTTCATCCCGAAGACCAGGAGATGGTGCGCGAAGCCGCCACCAAGAACTATAACGGCGAGGCGGCGCCCGCGATGGAGTTCCGCGTCCGCTGCGCCAACGGCACGATCCGCTGGCTGTCCTGGGCGTCGAGCGTGCTGACCGCCGAAGACGGCAGCCCCGAGGGTTTCGTCTGGACGGTGCATGACGTGACCGAGCGCAAATACGTCGAAATCGACGTGGTCGCGCGCGAGGCGGAACTGCGCCGCAGCAACGAACATCTCAGCCGCGCGCAGAAACTCGGCAAGGTCGGCAGCAGCGAATACAGCCACGAGACCGGCGAGACCTGGTGGTCGGACGAGCAATACGCGGTTCTCGGTCTCGTTCCGGGCAAGGACCGGCCGGATGCCGCGGCGTTCCTGTCGCGCGTCCATCCCGACGATCTGAAAAAGGTGAAGCGGCGCCTGAAGGCGCGCGCCCAGGGTCTGTCCGTCGATCCGATGGAGTACCGCGTCATCCATCCCAACGGCGAGGTACGCTGGGTCTACGGCCAGTCCGAAGCGGTGGTCGATGCCGACGGCAATGTCACCATGATCGGCACGATGCACGACATCACCGCCCGCAAGCACACCGAAGCGCAGCTCACCCAGGCGCAGAAGATGGAAGCGGTCGGCCACCTGACCGGCGGTGTCGCGCACGACTTCAACAATCTGCTGGCCGTGATCCTCGGCAGGCTCCAATTGCTCGACGAAGAACTGGGCGACCGGCCCGATCTGCAGGACTGGGTGCGGTCGTCCCTGAAAGCAGTGGAACGCGGCGGCACGCTGACCAAGAGCCTGCTCGCCTTCTCGCGCCGGCAGACTTTGGTGCCGGTCGAGCTCGATCTGAACGCGGTGATCGACGACGTCGAAGACCTGCTGCGGCGGACGCTGGGCGAGGCCTACGAGTTTCACGTCTCCAAGGCCGACGCGCTGTGGCGTGTCGAGGCCGATCCGAGCCAGCTTCAGAACGCGCTGGTCAACCTGGTGCTCAATGCGCGCGATGCGATGCCCAAGGGCGGCACGCTGACGGTCGAGACCGTGAACTCGAGCGTCGAATCCGAAGAGGTCGCGGGGCTGGCCGAAGGTGATTATGTGGTGATGGCGGTCAAGGACACC
>CAZNZI010000477.1:0-10011 GCA_964577475.1 uncultured Rhodospirillaceae bacterium | reverse complement strand
TGATGAACCAGGGCCGGATCGAACAGATCTCGACGCCCTACGATCTCTATACGCGGCCGAACACCGGCTTCGTCGCCAAATTCATCGGCCACAACACCGTCTTCACCGGCACGCTGGCGCGCATCGCCAACGGAATCGGCGAGGTGACCACGCCGCATGGGACGTTCTCCGGCACGCTCAACGGCGCCGATGGCCAGGGTGCGGCGGTCCATATCGTGATTTCGTCGGAGTCTTTCGAGGTGTTCCCGGCGTCGGGTGGCGCCACGATGGCTGAATTCGGCAGCAACGTGCTGCGCGGCAAGGTGACCCGCGCCGAGACGGTCGGGCGTCTGGTCCACATGTCGATCGCGCTCTCCACCGGCGATGTCGTCAATCTCGAAGGCCATGTCGACAAATACCGCAAGGCGGAATTGGGACTGGGCGCCCAGGTGATGATCGCCTGGCACGCGCCCGAAGCGACGGTGATTCCCGCATGAGCGGCCCGACCGGAATCGCACTCGCCGATCTGACGGCCACGCAACTGGGCGGACTGATCAGCGGCGGTGTGCTCGATCCGCTCGATGTGACGGAACGGACATTGGCGGCGATCGACGCCTGCGATGACAAGGCGATCTTCATCGCGGTCACGCGCGAGCGCGCGATGGCCGAAGCGAAGGCCTCCGCCGAGCGGCAGAAGAATCATCTCTCGCTCGGCCTGCTCGATGGCGTGCCGGTGGCGTGGAAAGACTTGTTCGACATGAAGGGTGTCGTCACCACCGCGGCGTCGAAGACGCTGGCGAAGGACCCGCCCGCCAAGGACGATGCGACGGTCGTGGCGCGGCTGAAGGCGGCCGGCATGATCGCGGTCGGCCGCGTCAACATGACCGAGTTCGCCTATTCAGGCATCGGCCTCAACCCGCATTTCGGCACGCCGCACAACCCGCATGGCAAGGATGCGCCGCGCATCCCGGGCGGTTCTTCCTCGGGTTCGGGCGTGGTGGTCGCGCGCAAGCTGGTGCCCATCTCGATCGGTTCCGATACGGGCGGGTCGGTGCGCCTGCCCGCGGCCTTCAACGGCATCGTCGGCTACAAATCGACCACCGGACGCTATCCGATGGACGGCGTGTACCCGCTCTCGACCACGCTCGATTCGGTGGGCGTGTTCTGCCGCTCGGTTGCCGATGCGGCGCTGGTCGATGCGGCGATGCGCGCGGCACCCCTGCCGATGCTCCGGCCCATCCCGCCCAGCGCGCTCCATGTCTTCGTGCCGACCAATGTCGTGTTTGACGGTTGCGAGCCGGCGGTTTACGAGAATTTCGAGGCGGCCATCGGTCGGCTCCAGGCCGCCGGGGCAAAGATCGAGCGCGGCGTCATGCCCGAGTTCGACCAGATCCTCAAGCTCAATGCGACCTATGGCGCGATCGTCGCCGCCGAGGCCTATGCCCTGCATCGCGAGCGGGTCGAAGGGCCGGCGGCGGAGCTGATGGATCAGCGCGTCGTCACCCGTATCCGCATGGCGTCCAAGATCACGATGACCGACTATGCGCGCATCCTGCAAGCGCGGCGGCGGCTGATCGATCAGGTCGCCGCACGGCTTGGCGATCACACCATCGTCGCCTGTCCTACGGTGCCCCACACCGCGCCGAAGATCGCCGATCTGGAGGCCGACCGGGAGCTGTTCTCCCAGGTCAACGGCAAGACGCTGCGCAACACCATGCTGGGCAACAACCTCGATTGGTGCGGCGTCACGCTGCCCAACGGCACCGATCCGCTGGGGCTGCCGACCGCCTTCCTGCTGTCGGCCGGGCCCAATCGGGATGATTTCGTCCTCGCCGCCGCGCTCGGCTGCGAGCACATCGTTCGGTCTGTCACTGTGGAAGGGAAACGGCACTAGGGCTGGTTTCGTACGCCCGGTCACCAGAAGGAAAGGGGAGACACCATGGCAAAAGAAATTCTCTGCGGCTTCGGCATCGACGTCGACGCGGTCGCCGGCTGGATCGGTTCCTATGGCGGCGAAGACTCGCCCGACGATATCTCGCGCGGCCTGTTCGCGGGCGAAGTCGGCAGCCCGCGACTGCTCAAGATGTTCAATCGTTGGGGCATCAAGACCACCTGGTTCATCCCGGGCCATTCGATCGAAACCTTCCCCAATGAGATGAAGGCGGTCGCGAAGTCGGGCCACGAGATCGGCATTCATGGCTATACCCATGAAAACCCGATCGCCATGACCCGCGCCCAGGAAACCGAGGTGCTCGACAAGAGCATCGAGCTGGTCACCAAGCTCGCCGGCAAGAAGCCGACCGGCTATGTGGCGCCGTGGTGGGAGTTCTCGAACGTCACCAACGAGCTTCTGCTGGAACGCGGCATCAAATACGACCATTCGCTGATGCACAACGACCACACGCCCTACCGTGTCCGCGTCGGCGACAAGTGGGTCAAGATCGACTATTCGAAGAAGCCGAAGGAGTGGATGACGCCGCTCAAGCGCGGCAAGGAGACGGAGTTGATCGAGATTCCCGCCAGCTGGCATCTCGACGACCTGCCGCCGATGATGTTCATCAAGAAGGCGCCGAACAGCCATGGTTTCGTCAATCCGCACGATATCGAGCAGATGTGGCGCGACCAGTTCGACTGGGTCTATCGCGAATACGACTATGCCGTGATCCCGATGACCATCCATCCCGACGTCTCGGGCCGCCCCCATGTGCTGATGATGCTGGAACGCCTCTATCACCACATGATCAGCCATCCCGGCGTGAAGTTCGTGACGATGAACGAGATGGCCGACGACTTCGACAAACGGTTCCCGTTCAAGAAGAAGTGATCGCCTCCCCTCCGGCGCGCTTTCCCCTAGGCGCGCCGGAGCCGGGACGGGAGTGAGACCATGTGCGCCCTGTGCGGTGTTCTCGGCGGCAGTGATCATTGGAGCGATGCGGTCGCGCGGCCAGGCGTGTTCACGCTCAATGTCACGCCCCATGACCGGCGCCGCGAGCGGGCCAACCGCGTTGCCACCGCCAACCGGCTGCTGAAGCGGTTCGGTCTTTCCCTCAGCGACTGGCAGAGCACATCCTTCGTTCTCGCCACCGCCACCGGCAAGTCCGAGGTGATCGAGAACCTCGCCCATCTGTGGCCGGCGGCTGAACGGCTGACAGGCCGCGCCTTCGATCCGCTCGATCCGGCGTTGCTGAAGCAGATGGAAGCCGACCATGGCTGAGCCGCTGCCCGATTTCACGCCGGTCGATCTGATCACCGGTTTCCTCGGGTCCGGCAAGACGACGCTGTTGCGCCGCCTGCTGGCCGATCCGGCGCTGGCCGATACCGCCGTGCTGATCAACGAATTCGGCGAAGTCGGCCTCGACCATCTGCTGCTCGAGCGCATCGACGAGACGATGGTGCTGCTCCAATCGGGCTGTCTCTGCTGCTCGATCCGCGAGGAACTGGCCGATGCGATGCAGAACCTGCTGGCCCGGCGCGAGAGCGGGGAGGTCCCGCCGTTCCGCCGGCTGGTGGTGGAAAGCACCGGATTGGCCGACCCGTTCCCGATTTTGTCGACGGTTCACGCCCATCCGGTGCTGAAGCACCACTTCCGTGTCGGCACCGTCATCGCGACGGTCGACGCGGTGAACGGCCTGGCACAGATCGAGCGCCAGTTCGAGACGGTGAAGCAGATCGCCGCCGCCGACCGGCTGGTGGTCACCAAGACCGATCTGACGGATTACGCGGTGACCGAACGGCTACGGGGTGAGATCAGGCGCATCAATCCCGATGCGCCGATCTGGGCGAACGGCACAGAGGCGATCGAGGCCCATTTCCTGCTGTCCGAAGCGAAGACGGCATCGAGCCGCCGCCGCGCGAAGCGGAAAGTCCCCGCCGAACCGCCCGAGCACCACGATCATGCCTCCGACGTACATGGCGACGTTTCGTCCTTCTCAATCGTGTTCGACCGGCCGATCGACTGGATCGCTTTCGGTCTCTGGCTGACGATGCTGCTCAACCGCCATGGCGCCGATGTGCTGCGGGTGAAGGGCATCCTCAATGTCGCCGGCTGGGATCGGCCAGTCGCGATCCACGGGGTACAGCACCTTGTGCATCCGCCGGAGCATATGAAGGCGTGGCCTGGAGCCGACCGGCGCTCGCGCATCGTCTTCATCGTGCGCGACCTGGACCGCAAAACCATCGAACGCTCGTTGGCCGCCTTCAACGCCCTGGGCGAGGCGCGGCTCGAGGCCGCGAGCTGAGTTCCAGATCGTGCGTGCCTCATTTCCAGGCAGGAGCGGCGCGTTGACCCGGACACGGAAGTCCGTATGCTGCCGCGCTTCGGTGATGCATAGACCCAACCTCCAACCGGACCTGCTGCCGTGAAAACGGCCAAATTGAAAACGCGCGGTGCACCCCATATCGCGGCGGAACGGCCGCATCTGCGTGTGCTGGGCACCGAGATCACGCTGCTCGACCAGATTCGCGAACAGGCGGAAGAGGACCTCGGCATCACGATCACCTTCGAGATGCTCGACTTCCTGAGCGCGCAACGCAAAGCGGCGACGCAGCCCGGCGCCTACGACATCTACGACCAGTGCTTTCACAGCCTCGACATCGTCTGGTACTGGCAGGGCATCCAGCCGATCGACACCCAGCGCATCGCGCTGTGGGATGAGGTGACCGACCTCACCAAGGTGGGCCGCATCAATTCCTATGCGCGGACCGGGCGCGGCGATGCGCCGGTGAAGAGTCTCTATGTGCAGCCCAGCCAGTCGCTCGGGCCGCGGCCGTCGCGCTATATCAGCATGCTGCCGACCGTCTACAACGTCGACTCCTTCACCTACGATCCTGTCGCGCTCTCCAAGTTCAACGGCGACGAAGTCACCTGGGCCTGGCTGTTCGACCCGCGGCTGAAGGGCAAGATCGCGCTGATCGACGAACCCGCCATCGGCATTTTCGACGCGGCGCTCGCGACCCAGGCGATGGGTGAAATCACCTTCGCCGATATCGGCAACATGACCGTGGCCGAGATCGACCAATTGATGGAATTCCTGCTGGCCCGCAAGCGCGAGGGGTATTTCAGCGGCGTATGGAAGACGGTCGACGACTCGGTCGATCTCTTCGCCTCCGAGCGCACCGCGATCCAGAGCATGTGGTCGCCCGGCACCAATCTCATTCGCGGCATGCAGAAGCCGATCGAAGAGGCGGTGCCGAAGGAAGGCTATCGCGCCTGGCATGGCGGGCTGAGTCTCTCGCACAACCTCTCCGGTCCGACGCTCGATGTCGCTTATGAATATCTCAACTGGTGGCTGAGCGGCTGGCCAGGTGCCGTGATGGCGCGGCAGGGCTATTACCTGTCGGTGCCGATGCGCGTGAAGGAAGCGCTGTCAGCCGACGAGTGGAATTACTGGTATGAGGGCCTGCCGGCCGCGCGCGATCTGCAAGGGACCACCGGGCGGACGACGATCCAGACCGGCGCCGTCCGCAGCGGCGGCGCCTATTGGCAGCGCGCCAGCCACATCGCGGTCTGGAACACGACCATGGACGAGCACAACTATCTCGTCCGCCGCTGGACCCAGTTCCTCAACGCCTGATCAGGCGAGCGCCTTCCGCAGTTTGTTGAGAACGTCTTCGCGTTCCTTGCGCGCAGCCAGGGCCGCGTTCATGTCGACGGCCAAGAACTTGCTGGTCGCATTGGGCTGGAGCTGGCCGATGATGTCCATATCGGCCGAGATCACCGTGCCGATCATAAAATAGCCGCCGCCCGAGACCGCGTCCCGGTGCAGCACGATCGGCTCGGTACCGCCCGGGATCTGGATCGAACCATAGGGATAACAACTGTCGACGATGTTGGATGGGTCCGACCCCGCGCCGAAGGGCTGTTCGCGCGGGTTGAACTCGAGCACCTTGCCGCCGCGGAAGCGATAGCCGATGCGGTCGGCTTCGGGCGCCACCTTCCAGGTGTCTTCGAAGAAGCGCTCGCCGGCGGATTTGGTGATACGGTGCCAGTAGAGGCCCGGGATCATCCGCAGCGTCGCGGGCAGCGTGTGCGGCCTGCGAAGATCGGCGGCGACCGATGCTCCTTCCTTCGCAGCCTTCTTCGCTGCGCCGACCTTCAGCACATCGCCCGCCTTTAGCGCGCGGCCTTCATGGCCACCGAGCGCGCCGAGCGGATAGGTCGAACGGCTGCCCAGCACTTCCGGCACGTCGACGCCGCCATTGACGGCGATATAAGCCCGCGCGCCGCTTTTCAGGAACCCGAACGACAGCACCTGTCCCGCCTTCACCTTGAACGCGGTCCAGGTCGGACATTCGGTGCCCTCGACCTTCGGCGGCAGTTCGGCACCGGTCACGGCGACAACCGCGTCCTTGTCGAATTTCAAATCGGGGCCCATGAACACGGCTTCGAGCACCGCCGCGCCTTCGTCATTGCCGGCGAGGAGGT
This sequence comes from uncultured Rhodospirillaceae bacterium, assembly GCA_964577475.1. Taxonomy (GTDB): domain Bacteria; phylum Pseudomonadota; class Alphaproteobacteria; order Rhodospirillales; family Magnetospirillaceae; genus JASHSH01. The sequence goes on along the minus strand of CAZNZI010000477.1, from coordinate 3,608 downwards.
TCGCGGCCCGCAGCGCGTAGCGATCCATACCGCCCGAGACGGGGATGCCGAGATGGTAGTAACCGGGGCGGCCGAGGTCCTGGACGGTGGTGGCCAGGCCGGGCTTTACGACCTCAATTGCCATGGAGGGCCTCGAGCAGCTTGGCGTTGTACGCCGTTGGATTCTTCTGGAACTCGGTCAGCGAGAAGGTGACCGGTTTGATCTTAGCGTGGAACTTTCCGGCCTCGACCTCTTTCACCGTCGCGTCATAGGTGGCGCGGTCGATCGGCTTGAACTTCACGATGTCGCCCGGATTGAAGAAGATCATGAAGTCGCGCAGATAGCTGATCTCCTGCTTCGGGTCATAGATCGGCATCGGCGTGATACCGAACATCTGATAACCGCCAGCACCACGCACGGAGTAGATGGCGCAGAAACAGCCGCCATGGCCGATGGTCAGCTTCGGCGTGTCGGTGCGCGGCCGCAGATATTTCGGCACTTGGATCTGCTTTGCGCGCTCGACCATCTGGTACATGAAGGGCAGGCCGGCGACGAAGCCGACCATCGACACGAACCAGGGTGAGTCCGAATAGGCTTTGATGAAATCGGCCACGCTTTTGTAGTTGTTGATCTTGGCCGCGTATTCGAGATCGGTCGAGCCTGGCTCCTGATGGCGTTCGCGGAACCGCATCAGGGTCTCGCGCGTCCACGGATCGTCGAAATAGACCGGCACCTCGATGATGCGGGTCGTCATCACGGGTTCCTCGCGGCCGGCAGCCGCTTCGATCGTCTTCAGCCGTTCCATCATCGCGTCCGGCGCGATCACGTCAGGATCGAACTTGATCTGCAGCGAGGCATTGGCCGGGCAAATCTCGGTCACGCCCTTGATCTGGGCGTCTTTCACCGCATTGGTGATCGACAGGCCCTTGAAGAAGGCTTCGAGCGACATCTCTTCGTCGCATTCGACGAAGATGTGCTCATCGCCACCAAAGGAGTATCTGGTCTTCATCGGGTCTCCTCGAGTATCGGCGTCGTCAGGGGATTGGCCTCGAGCCAGGATTCAAGCCAGCGCGTATGGAAGCGGAACGCCGCCACGGAAGCATCGTTCGCCAGCGCGCGGTGCAAAGGAATTGTGGTGGCCACGCCTTCGACCTTGAGCCCCGCCAGCGCCGTCTTCAGCCGCTTCAGCGCGGCCTCGCGCGTTTCGCCCCACACGACCAGTTTGCCGAGCAGCGAATCGTAGAAGGGCGGCACCGTGTAGCCCTCATAGAGCATCGTGTCGAAGCGGATGCTGTCGCCTTGGGGCAATTTCAGTGTCGTCACCTTGCCGGGCGAGGGCATGAAAGTCTTGGCCGGGTCTTCAGCATTGATGCGGCATTCGATCGCATGGCCATGCCGCTTCACTTGGTCCTGGGTGATGCCCAGTTTTTCGCCGCCGGCGATGCGGATCATCTCCTGCACCAGGTCGATCCCGGTGATCATCTCGGTAATCGGATGCTCAACCTGGATGCGCGTGTTCATCTCGATGAAGAAGAAATCGTTGGTCGTCTCGTCATAGAGATACTCAAGGGTGCCGGCGCCGCGATATTTGACCGATCGGGCGAGCGCCGCCGCCGAGGCGCAGAGCTTCTGCCGCGTCGGCTCGTCGAGGCAGGCGGCGGGCGCTTCTTCCCATACCTTCTGCCGGCGGCGCTGAAGCGAGCATTCGCGCTCGAAGCAATGGATCGCGTTCGCGCCGTCGCCCAGGATCTGCACCTCGACATGGCGCGCGTTTCCGATGAAGCGTTCGAGATAAAGTCCGCCGTCACCGAAAGCGGCCAGCGCTTCGGCGCTGGCTTGCGGGATCAACTGCTCCAGCTCGGCCTCGGTCTGGGCGACACGGATGCCGCGCCCGCCGCCACCGGCCGCGGCCTTGATCATCACCGGGAAGCCGATCCGCTTGGCTTCGCATGCCGCGTCGGCGGCTTCGACCCGCCCATCGCTGCCGGGCACCGTCGGCACACCGGCCTTCGCGGCAGCCTCGCGCGCGGCGGCCTTGTCGCCCATCAGGCGGATCGTGTCGGAGGACGGGCCGACGAAAATCAGCCCGGCTTTTTCGACGGCAGCGGCGAAAGCCGCGTTCTCCGACAGGAATCCGTAACCGGGATGGATCGCATCCGCGCCGGTCTGCTTGGCCGCGTCCAGGATCGCCTGGTGGTTGAGATAGGATTTCGACGCCATCGCCGGGCCGATCTCGATCGACTCGTCGGCCATGCGCACGGCCAGCATCTCGTGATCGGCCTTGCTCATCACCTGCACGGTCTTGATACCGAGTGCATGGGCGGCGCGATGAATGCGCACCGCGATCTCCCCCCGATTGGCGATCAGCAGCTTTTGGATGGGCACCCCCACGATCCCCGTCTGCTCAGGCGAGTTCGGCCAGCGGCTGGCCCGCCATGATCGCGTCTTCGTTCTCGGCCAGGAATTTCACCAGTTTCCCCGATTCCTCGGCCACCACGGGCGTGAAGGTCTTCATCACTTCGATCAGGCCGACCGTGTCGCCCACGGCAACCTCGTCACCCTCGTTCTTGAACAGCGGTTTGTCCGGCGCCGGGCGGCGATAGAAAATCCCGGGAATCGGCGCGAGGATGGTCTTTGTCACGCGAAGGTCTCCTTGGTCGCCGAATGGCGTCAGTGAGTGGATATCGGGTCGAGCGGGCGGACGGTGATGCCGTTGTCCGCGAAGCCCTTCTTGATGGCCTGGGCGATGCCGAACGCGCCGGGCGTGTCGGAATGGAAGCAGACGGAATCAAATTCGATGTCGATGTCGTCGCCTTCCACCGTATGCACCTTGCCGTCGAGGCAGGCGCGCACGACCTTGTCGGCCACTTCCGACGGATCGAGCGCCGTTTGGCGGCGGATAAAGACGATCGAACCCGACCGGTCGTACGCGCGGTCGGCGAAGAATTCGCGCACCACCGGCTGGCCCGCCTGTTTGGCGATCTTGTAGGTGACCGAAATGTCCATGCAGAAGAGGTAGAGTTCGGGCCCGATCGCCTGCATCGCCTCGACAAGCTGCTTCGACAACTCCTCGTTCTTGGCGGCCTCCATATAAAGAGCGCCATGGGGCTTCACATGCTGGAGCGGCAAGCCATGGCGCCGCGCGAATTCGCGCACCGCGCCTACCTGATAGAGGATGTCGTTCACCAGCTCATCGCTCTTGGCATTGATGAAGCGGCGGCCGAAACCCTGAAGATCGCGATAGCCGGCATGGGCACCGACCCGCACGCCCGCTTGTGCCGCCATCTTGATGGTGCTGTCCATCAGGTTGGGGTCGCCCGCATGGAAACCGGCAGCCACATTGGCCGAGCTGATGAAGGGCATCAGGGCGGCATCTTCGGTATCGCCCAATTTCCAGGCGCCGAAGGCCTCGCCCATATCGCAATTGACGTCGATCTGTGTGTTGCGCACCGCGACTCTCCCGGGCGGATGACCTGCGGCGACGCAATCCCCTGCGTCACCATTTTGAACGTTAATCGTGCGCGTGTCGCTTGGAAATTACGATTTTTTGACCTACCATTATCTAAAAATCGGATATAGCGACGGACCATAAACAGGCAAGGGGCCGGCGCGGTGGAGCGAGGGAAAT
>CAZNZI010000476.1:0-4208 GCA_964577475.1 uncultured Rhodospirillaceae bacterium | reverse complement strand
ATTGCGCAGCGCTTATGATGCCGTGGTGCTGGCCACAGGTCTGGCGGGCGACCGGATGCTCGGAATTCCCGGCGAGGATTTGAAGGGCGTGATCGGCGCCGGTGCGCTGACACGAGCACTTCTCGAACACCCCGATGCCGGAGCGCTTCCGGTTCTGGGGCCTAGGGTCGTGATCATGGGTAACGGGAACGTCGCCATCGATCTCCTACGCCTGCTGTCAAAAACCCATGACGAATTCGCTGGTTCCGATCTCGGCGCCGGCCCGACGCGCTGGCTGATGGAAAACGGTATCGAGACCATCGATATCGTCGGCCGCTCTCCGGCGGCGCAAGCCCGGTTCGACGCCGTCATGGTCAAGGAACTCGCCAGTCTGTCGGATGTGTCGATCGTGGTGGAGGGTGCCGGCGCGGGTGACGAACCCGAAAGCGTTAAGAAACTAGAAGCGCTAACGGCACTTCATGGTCACGGCGCGGGCAAACGGCGTATTGCGTTCCGCTTCGACATGACCCCCGTGACACTGGAGGGCGAGCAGGGCGCCTTGCGCAGGGCGCATTTCCGCCGCGCCGACGGATCGACATTGGTGCTCGACTGCACGGCTTTCATCCGTGCGATCGGCTTCCAATCGGATGGGGCCTTGCCGCGCGACGCCTTGGTCGGTGCCGCGCTGGATGGCACGGCAGGGGTTCTGGCCGAAGGCCTCTACGCGGCGGGCTGGTTCGGCCGCGGTCCGCGTGGCGCGCTTCCGGATGCCCGCGCCGAGGGGCAGGCGCTGGCGGCGCGGATCATTGCCGATTTGTCGGCGCGGTCGACCCCGGATCCCAAGCCTGGCCGAGCAGCCCTGTCCGGCAAGGGAGACTTCGTCCATTTCGACGGATGGAAACGGATCGACATGGCCGAGACACGGGATCTGCCCTCGGGCCGCTGCCGGGTCAAGATCGCATCGCGGAACGAAATGCTCGAAACGGCTCGGAGCACAAAGGAGCGCCCTGAATGAAGGTCGCGGTGCTCTATGGGACGGAGACCGGGAATACCGAGATGCTGGCCGAAGATCTGATGGCCGAGATCAAGGACGGGAACGACGTCACTTGCCGCAATCTTTCCGACTTCACGCCTGACGAATTCGACCGGGATACGTTCTTTCTCGTCATCTGCTCCACCTATGGTGACGGAGAATTGCCGGCTTCGGCCAAGCCTTTTGCCGAACGCATCCATGCGGCTGCCCCCGACCTGGCCGGCGTGCATTTCGCGATCCTCGGCCTCGGTGACCGCAAATATGAAGAGACGTTTGGCTTTGGCAGTAAGCGGATTGCCGAACTACTTGCCCAACACGGTGCGACGCAAATCGGCGAGCGTGTGGTGCATGACGCCTCGGGCAGCGATCTGGCCGAGGATCTGGCCTTTCCTTGGGCCGCAGGAATCCTCGCCCTGGCCAAAGAAAAGCTCAGCGCGGCGGCCCGCTAATCGCGCGGTCGCTAATCGCGCGGTCTATATCTGATCGGCTGCCCAACCACGATAGCCGAGTGCTTCGGACATCGTCCGGGCTGCCGCCCTGATGCTCTGCTCGATCTTATCGAGCTTGGCGCTGCCGTCGGCGAAGATGCTCGCGTGTCCGGTGACATTGATGGCCGCCACGGCGCGCGCCTGATGGTCGTAGACGGCCACGGCCGCTGAGCCGATCTCGGCTTCGAAATTCGAGACGCTCCAAGCAATACCCAATTCGCGGTCCTTCTGGACCTGAGCCTCCAGCGTGGCCAGCGTGGTGCTGGTCTTCCGGGTGAACGACTCCATCTTCTGGCCCGAATAAAGCTGGCGCAATTGCCGGACCGGCAATTCGGCGAGAAGTATGCGGCCGATCGTCGTTGCGTGGGCCGGCAGCCGGGTGCCTTCACGGACGGTGCTGGCCAGATGCGAGTTGGGTGTTTCGCGCGCCAGATAGACGATCTCGCGTCCCTCGAGGACGCCCAGGTGGGCGGACAGGTTCAAGTCGCGGACGAGGCGTACCAATATAGGCCGCGCTACGTGAAGAATGCTGCGGTCGTTCAAAGCCTCGGAAGCGAGCGCGATCAGTCCGGTTCCCAGGCGATAACCGCCCTCATCGGGAATGGCCTCGAGGATCGATTCGCGTTCCAATGTCGCGAGAAGCCGAATCAACGTCGTGCGATTGATGCTGAGCGCTTTTGCCGTGCGGCTGATGTTTTGGCATCGATTGCCCGCTGCGACATGACGGACAAGCGAAATGGCGCGAACGACCGATGGCGAGACGTAGTTCGTCTCCGATTCTTCGGATTCCAGAGATTCCCTCACGAACGAGCCCTATGAACTGTGTGCAGATATGAACGAATCTATCATATCTGAACGCGACCTCAATGGCCTGAAAGCCGCCAATCCCGACCAGATGGGACCGGTCTGCACCAGTGCTGTGAACTGTCCAAGATCGGATGTCCTCGACGCCGGATTGCGCACGATCTGCTGATGACCAGCAGAGCCAAGCGGTGTTCGACCGACGAGATGGTGGCGGCAATTCTCAAAGCCTTCGCCGCCAAGACAAGTTCCCGGGGGCTGACGACAAGAGCGAATTTCAGCGGGGCCGGAAGCCGGCGCAATCGCGCGCCGGCTTTCTGCCGTCAAAGCGGCAGGCGGTTCGTGTGTTTCACTTCGTTCATGGCGAAGTGTGAATTGACCGATCCGATCCCCGGTAGATGCAAAAGGATTTTCTTCAGCAAAACCTCGTAGTCCTTCGCGCTTTTGCAGACGATCCGCAGGAAGTAGTCGTGGTCGCCGGCAACCGTATAGCAGTCCATGATCTCAGGTTGCTGCTGGATGCGCTTTTCGAAATCGAGCAGGGTGCGCTCGTCGTGCTGCTTCAAACGGACCTGGACCAGGACGACCACGCCCAGGCCCAGGGCTTCGCGATCGAGGTCAAGGCTCCGTCCGCGGATTACACCGGCCTCTTCCAAGTGCCGCACGCGACGCCAACACGGGGTATGGCTCAGTCCAACCTTGTTCCCCAATTCCTCCATCGAAATATCGGGCGCGCGCTGATAGGCGCGTAAAATATTGCGGTCTACATCGTCAATCGTGTCGGCCATAGCTCGTCCTCAGATTAGGATATCCATCCTAAAATTATAGGATAATAGACCAATTTATCCTAATGCTGCGGTGCTTCGAGCATAAATCTGAAACTGCTCTCCGTCTCCTGCGCTGTAGCGTCGGAACCGGCAATTTTCGGAGCGCGGATCATGAAGCACCTCGATGCGGCTCTGGACGATCCTTATACCCGATCGTCGGGGTCCGTTTTCATGAGCGGCCTGCAGGCGCTCGTCCGACTTCCCATGATCCAGATCGCGCAGGACAAAGCCGCCGGCCTCAACACCGGCGGCTTTATTTCTGGCTATCGCGGTTCGCCCCTCGGCGGCTATGACCAAGCGCTCCATCGCGCGAAAAAATTTCTCGACGCGAACGGTGTCGTCGTTCGCCCTGCCGTCAACGAAGAACTGGCCGCTACGGCAATCTGGGGCACACAGCAATTGCACCTGTCACCCGGCGCGGAGAAGGACGGGGTTTTCGGCATCTGGTACGGCAAAGGCCCGGGCGTCGATCGCTCCGGTGATGTGTTGAAACACGGAAATGCTGCCGGTAGTGCGGCGCATGGCGGCGTGCTGTGCCTGGCGGGCGACGACCACAGCGCCAAGTCGTCATCGATTCCCCATCAGAGCGACCATGCCTTCATGTCCGCTTTGATGCCGGTGCTCTATCCCTCGACCATTCACGAATTCGTGCGCATGGGGCTGATCGGCATCGCCATGTCCCGCTATTCCGGATGCTGGGTCGGCATGAAGGTGATCGCCGATACGGTCGAAACGAGCGCCACGGTCGATCTCGGCGGAGAGGCCTTGCAACTTACCATTCCCACCGATTTCGAACTGCCGCCCGGTGGACTGAATCTGCGATGGCCCGACGACCGCTGGACCCAAGATCACCGGCTGCAGACAACCAAGGGCTATGCTGCGATCGCGTTTGCGCGCGCCAACGGTGTCGACCGGGTGGTGATGGACGCCAAACGGGCACGCTACGGCATCGTGGCTTCGGGCAAAGCCTTCGAGGATGTTCGTGAGGCGCTCAATCTCCTGGGCATCGATGCATCCGTTGCCGATGCCTTGGGACTGCGCCTGCTGAAGGTCGGCATGCCCTGGCCCCTAGAGCCTGTT
>CAZNZI010000475.1:0-2059 GCA_964577475.1 uncultured Rhodospirillaceae bacterium | reverse complement strand
CCTCGATCGTGACGATCCGCCGCGTCTCCGTCGCCGCGCGGAAGACCGCATCGATGTCGAGGGGCGTGATCGTTGGGAAATTGAGAACGCGGGCTTCGATCCCATGGCGCTGCAGGATATCCGCGGCGTCGAGCGCGGGCTTTACCATGATGCCGGTGGTGAGAAGCGCAACGTCCTTCCCGGCCCTGAGCTGAATGGCTTTGCCCACCTCGAACGCGGTGTTCTCCGGCGTTGTCGCCGGCACCGCATGGCGGCTGATCCGCAGGAAGATCGGACGGTCGGCCTTCGCCGCCCATTCCACCACCTGCTTCGTCTGGCGCGGGTCCGCTGGAACGACAACCGTCAGCCCACTGATGGCGCGCAACCAAGCCAAATCTTCGATCGAATGGTGGGTCGGTCCGAGTTGGCCGTAGGCCACGCCCGGGCTCATGCCGCACAACACGACATGGCGTTCGCTATAGGCGATGTCCACCTTGATCTGCTCGAGGGCGCGGCCAGTCAGAAAGGGAGAGGCGCCGCAGACAAACGGGATATGCCCACCGTTGGCGAGCCCTGCCGCCACACCGACCATGTTCTGCTCCGCAATCCCGACATTGACGAGGCGATCGGGGAATTCCTTCTGGAACGCACCAAGATTGCTCGACCCCACCGAGTCGTTGCAAACCGCGACGATCCGGTTGTCGGCGCGCGCCAGAGCGATCAGCGTTTCGGCAAACGCGACCCGGCAATCGAATTTCGCCGCATCCGTGTTCTCGCCGCCGCTCATCGCTCCAACTCCGCCATTGCCAACTTCACTTGCTCAGCCGAAGGCACCTTGTGGTGCCACTCCGCCCGGTCCTCCATGAACGACACGCCGCGTCCCTTCCGGGTATTCGCGATGATGCAGCGCGGGCGGATTCCCGGCGCGGCGGTCAGGGCCGCGTAAAGGGCACAGTGGTCGTGACCATCGAGCTCGGATACGTCCCAGCCGAAGGCACGCCATTTGTCACCGAGAGGATCGAGGCGGTTGGTCTCCTCCGTCCCAGCGCCTTGCTGCAGCCGATTGCGGTCGATCACCAAAGTAAGATTCGAAAGACCGCGGTGGCCGGCGGCCATAGCGGCCTCCCAATTGCTCCCCTCCTGCAACTCGCCATCTCCCGTGACCACGAATGTGCGCCAGCTTGCACCCTGGAGGCGCGCAGATATCGCACAGCCGACAGCAATGGGGAGACCGTGGCCCAACGGACCGGTGCTTGCCTCAACACCAGGGACCTTCGTCCGGCTGGGATGGCCGTTGAGCACCGACTGCGGCTTCGTGAACTCGCTCAGAAGCGTTTGCGGAATGAAGCCACGCATCGCCAGCACGGAATAGAGCGCGGCCGCCGTATGCCCTTTGCTCAGAATGAAGCGGTCGCGGTCGGCCCAGTCAGGCCGCGCCGGATCGAGTTTGAGGACACCGAAATAGAGTGTCGTCAGAATATCCGTGACAGAGAAATCGCCGCCGACATGGCCCAACTTGGCCGCCGCGATCATCTCAAGAATTGAGATGCGAATCGCGGTCGCCACGTCCTCGAAAAGACGCTTCCGCTCTCCGACGTCGGCCGTCGAAAGTTGCTTCACCACGCCTTCCGAAACATCCCGGGCCCAAAGATCGCGGAGACCCCCGCGCGTGGCGCTCTTAGTACTCTGCACAACGGTCATCTCTTCGCCTCAACTCACAAGTTCCATCTCCGCGGCAGGACCTTTCACCGCCGAGTAATCATCCCCAACCGACGCTTCCGGCACATGGTGATAGATTTGCCAACCCATGTAGCGCGTGACGGCTTCGTCGATTGCCTTGGCATGGCTGCCGCGCACCATCGCGACGTGATGTTCGAAACCATTGCGGCAAAGATGCGCCAGCAGATCGCGCATCTTCGGCAGTTCGGTCACGGCGATCCCGCCATCCATGGGGAACGGATCGTCGGTGAACCGGCCTTGCCCCACATAGCCTTTGACCACGCCCTTGGTGTCGTCGGTCGAAATCCGGAAATACGACATCGGTCCCGACTTCACCTTGCCCTTCACCATCGCGCCGCTG
>CAZNZI010000474.1:0-2339 GCA_964577475.1 uncultured Rhodospirillaceae bacterium | reverse complement strand
CTCTCGCCCGCCGCCATGAAGGATGGGCTTGCCACCTATCCGGGCCTCGCCCACCGCCAGGAGCTGGTGGCGACGATCGACGGTGTACGTTACGTCAACGATTCCAAGGCGACGAATGCGGACGCCGCCGCGCGCGCGCTGGTCTGTTACGACGACATCTACTGGATCATCGGCGGCCAGGCGAAGGAAGGCGGGATCACCAGCCTCGCCAATCTGTTCCCACGGGTCCGCCGCGCCTTCCTGATCGGCGAGGCCAGCGACGCTTTCGCGGCCACGATCGAGGGCAAGATTCCCTATGACCGATGCGGCACGCTCGACGTCGCCGTGACCAAGGCGCGCGCCTCCGCGCTGGCCGACAGGCGCCCGCATCCGGTGGTGCTGCTATCGCCCGCCTGCGCATCCTGGGACCAGTTCAAGAGTTTCGAGCATCGCGGCGACACCTTCCGCGGTCTGGTGCAGGCCTTCGCGGCGGCGGGGGTGGCACGATGACCACATTCGGCCGCACAGACACATCCGTCATCGGCCGCTGGTGGTGGACCGTCGACCGCTGGACCCTGGCGGCGCTGGTCGGGCTGGTTGCCATCGGCGCGATTCTGATCCTGGCCGCGAGCCCGGCGGTGGCCGAGCGCATCGGCTCCGATCATCTGCATTTCGTCCGGCGCCAGTTCGTCTTCCTGCCGCCGGCGCTGCTGACCATCATGCTGGTGTCGCTCCTGCCGCCCATCTGGATCCGCCGTCTCGGCGTGCTCGGCTTCCTGGGCACGCTGGTGCTGATGGCGCTGACGCTGGTCGTCGGCGAAGAGATCAAGGGCGCGACGCGCTGGATCAATTTCGGCGGCCTCAGCATCCAGCCGTCGGAATTCGCCAAGCCCACTTTCGCCGTCGCCATCGCCTGGATGCTGGCCGAGCACCGGCTGCGCATCGACTTCCCTGGCCGGCTGATCGCGGTTGCGATGTATGTGGCAACCGCGGGCCTGATGCTGCTGCAGCCCGATGTGGGCATGACCCTGGTCGTGTCCGCCGTCGCCTTCATCGAATTCTTCCTGGCCGGCCTGCCGATCACCTGGGTGCTGCTGGCGATGATCGTCGGCCTCTGCGGCCTGGTCGGTGCCTATTTCGCCTTCGCCCATGTGCAGATACGCATCGATCACTTCCTCAATCCGTCGGCGGGCGAAGGCTTCCAGGTCCAGACCGCGCTGCGCGCCTTCCATTCGGGCGGCTTGTTCGGCCGCGGGCCCGGCGAAGGCCGCGTGAAGGAAATCCTGCCCGATGCGCACACCGACTTCATCATGGCGGTGGCCGGGGAAGAATTCGGCCTGATCCTCTGCCTGATGGTCGTCGGCCTGTTCGCCTTCATCGTGCTGCGCGGCTTCGCGCGTACGCTGTCGACCGAGAACATGTTCGTTCTGCTGGCGACCTCGGGACTGCTGACCCAGTTCGGCTTGCAAGCGGTGATCAACCTCGCCTCGACGCTGCATCTGATGCCGACCAAGGGCATGACCTTGCCGTTCATCTCCTATGGCGGCTCATCGACGCTGGCGCTCGCGCTCGGCATGGGCATGGTGCTGGCGCTGACGCGCAAGCGTTACGGACAGGAGGCGCTGGTATGAGCGCTGTGGGTCCGATCGTCCTCACCGCCGGCGGCACCGGCGGGCATATCTTCCCCGCCGAAGCGCTGGCGGCCGAACTGATGGCGCGCGGCTTCTCTCTCACATTGATCACCGACAAGCGCGGCAAGGCCTTCGGCGGCACGCTCGGTACGCTCCCGATCCACCACATCAGCGCGGGCGGCGTGGCCGGGCGCAAGCTCGTGGCGCGGATGCTGGCCTTCGGCGATCTGGCTGTGGGCTTCCTGCAAGCCCGTTCGATTCTTTCGAAGCTGCGCCCGTCGGTGGTGGTCGGCTTCGGCGGCTACGCTTCGTTGCCGGCGATGATGGCGGCCACCTTCACAAGCGTGCCGACGGCATTGCATGAACAGAATGCCGTGCTCGGGCGCGCCAACCGCCTTTTGGCTTCGCGCGTCTCGCGGATCGCGACTGTGTTTTCCCGAGTATCCCATTTGAACCCTGAACATCTGAAGAAGACGTTACGAACCGGAATGCCCGTCCGCAGCGGCATCCTTTCCGTGCGCGACCGTGCCTATGTGCCGCCCGGCCCCAGCGACCCGGTCCGCATCCTGATCATGGGCGGTTCGCAGGGCGCGCGTATCTTGTCCGACGTGGTGCCTGCCGCACTCGCACGTCTGCCGGACGCGCTGAAGACGCGCCTCATGGTCGAACAGCAATGCCGTGCCGAGGATATCGAAGGACCGCGCGCTGCCTATGCTGCCGCCGGCATCA
>CAZNZI010000473.1:0-4758 GCA_964577475.1 uncultured Rhodospirillaceae bacterium | reverse complement strand
TAGCTAAATCAAACGATTCCGCCCCAAGCCACGCCGGTCGGCGACGGGCTACGACAAAGAATACGAGGCCTTACCTCCATGTCGCGCCTTTCGGGATTTTTGGTTCTCGTCCTGATCGTGCTTGGCAATCTTGGTTTCTGGTGGCTGATGAACCGGCCGCACAGCGACATGCCCTACCGGGGCATGATTGAAAGCATCTCCTTCAGCCCCTTCCGCAAAGACGACAACCCGCTTGAGGATCGCTATCCGACGGCTGCCTCGGTCGACGAAGACCTGGCGCTGGTGGCGACCAAGGCGAAAGGCATCCGCCTCTACAGCGCTCTGCCCGACGACATGGACGTCGCCGCGATGGCGGCCAAGCACGGCTTGGCCGTGACCGCCGGCGCCTGGATCCGCGGCGCCCTGGCCGATCCCAATCTGCACCTCGACAAGTCGCCCGCGCAGATGAATGGCGACGAGCAGAAGGCCTATCAGCTGCAGATGCACGACCTGATGCAGAACCAGGCCGAGCTCGACGCGGCCGTCACGATGGCGCGCAAGAACGACAATGTCGACCGCGTGATCATCGGCAACGAGACGATCTATCGCGGCGAAGCAACGGTGCAGCAGATGATCGGCTATATCCAGTCGGTCAAGCGCCGGGTCAACCAGCCGGTCAGCACCGCCGAACCGGCCTATGTCTGGTTCCAGCATCCCGAGCTCGCGCGCGAAGTCGATTTCATCGCGCTGCACGTGCTGCCCTATTGGGAAGGCGTGCCGGTCGACGACTCCGTGAAATATGTGATGGGTCAGATCGCTGGCATCCAGAAGGTGTTCCCCAGCAAGCCGGTGATGCTGGCCGAAGTGGGCTGGCCGTCGGCAGGCAAGGCCCGGCAGACCGCCGAGCCGTCCCTGATCAATCAGGCGCTGTTCCTGCGTCGCTTCCTCAACGCGGCCGAAGACAGCGCGATCACCTACAACGTGATCGAAGCGTTCGACCAGCCGTGGAAGAAGGCGATCGAATGGTCGGTCGGCGCCCATTGGGGCCTGTGGGACGCGGATCGCAATCCGAAGTTCTCCTGGACCCGTCCGGTGATCGAGGTCCGCCAGTGGCCGATGCAGGCGACCGCCGCGACGCTGCTCGCGCTGATCCCGCTGGTCTGGCTGATGTTCTCGTGGAAGCACCTGCAGACGCGCGGCAAGATGTTCTTCGCCGGGCTGATCCAGTTTTCTTCGTCGCTGGCGATCTGGGCGCTTTCGACGCCGGTGCTGCGCGATTTCGCACCCTCGACGCAGTTGCTCTACACGGTGCTCGGACCGGCGCTCGTGGTCCTGCTGGTGGTCGTGCTGATCTCGGGCTATGAGCTCACGGAGCTCACCTGGACCCACAAGATGCGCCGCGGCTTCACCCGGGCCAATGCCCCGAAGGGCACGCGCCACCCCAAGGTCTCGATCCATCTCCCCTGCTACAGCGAGCCGCCGGAGATGATGAAGCTGACCCTCGACAGCCTGGCGGCGATGGACTACCCGAATTTCGAGGTCATCGTCGTCGACAACAACACCAAGAATCCCGAGCTGTGGAAGCCGGTGCTGGCCCATTGCGAGAAGCTCGGCCCCCACTTCAAGTTCTATCATCTCGGCAAATGGCCGGGGGCCAAGGCGGGCGCGCTCAACTTCGCGCTGACCGTCACCGCGCCCGACGCCGAAGTGATCGGCGTCATCGATTCGGACTACATGGTCGAGAAGGACTGGCTCTCGACCCTCGTACCGCATTTCGAGAACCCGAAAGTCGGCTGGGTCCAGGCGCCGCAGGACCACCGCGAGTGGGAAGACGACGTCTTCAAGGAGTTCATCAACTGGGAATATGCCGGTTTCTTCGATATCGGCATGGTCGCCCGCAATGAAGACAACGCGATCATCCAGCACGGCACCATGACCTTGCTGCGCCGCGAAGCCATCGAGACGGTCGGCGGCTGGGGCGAATGGTGCATCGTCGAAGACGCCGAGCTAGGCCTGCGTTTGTTGCAGAGCGGCTATGACGCGGTTTACCTCAGCGAACGGTTCGGCCGCGGGCTGACTCCGGACGACTTTACGGCGTATAAGAAGCAGCGCTTCCGGTGGGCCTATGGCGCGGTGCAAATCCTCAAGGCGCATTGGCGCGCCCTGGTGCCGTTCCGCCACACCGGCCTATCGAGCGCGCAGAAGTATCATTTCGTCACCGGATGGCTGCCTTGGTTCGCCGACGCCTTCTATCTGCTGTTCGCTCTCCTGTCGGTCGTCTGGACCGCGGGCATGATTGCGGCGCCGCAGACCTTCGACTTTCCGATGTCGATCTTCGTGCTGCCCACGGTCGGCGTGTTCCTGGCCAAGCTCGCCCATCACCTGTTCCTCTATTCGACGCGCGTGCGCTGCAACTGGGTACAGCGGATCGGCGCCGCCGTGGTCGGCATGGCGCTGACCTATACGATCGGCCGCGCCATGTGGTGGGGCCTGTTCACCAAGACCGTACCGTTCCAGCGCACGCCGAAGATGGCGGGCAAGTCGGCCTGGACGGCCGGATTCTCCATGGCGCGCGACGAGACGATCCTGATGGTCTCGCAGATCGCCTCGGCGGTCGCGATCCTGGTGGCCAAGGGCTGGATGAACCCCGACGCCCAGACCTGGGCGCTGGTGCTTTCGGTGCAGGCGGTGCCCTTCGGCGCCGCGCTGATCACCGGCCTGATCTCGGCCGCGCCGACGGGCAGCTTCCTGCATCGGATGCGCGCCCGCCTCGCACGCCGCAAGCCCGGCCCGGTCGTCGCGGCGACGGTCGCCCCGATCCAGACCACGCAAGCGCCGACCTAAACCGCTCGCTTCAAAGCGGGGGCGCGCGATGAGTCCGCGCCTCAGTCTTGCGGTCCGCCTCGCGACCCTTCACGCCTCGCTCTCGACGGTCAGCGGCATCCAGACGCCGCTTTGGCCGATCTTCCTAAGCTGGCGCGGGCTGAGTCCGTTCGAGATCGGCGTGGTGCTGTCCGCCGCCTATGTGATCAAGATCATCTCGAACCCGATCGCCGGCCATATCTCCGACCGCCTCGGCGACCGGCGCCTGCCGCTCCTGGTGCTGGCGGCGATCGCGATGATCGCCTACGCACCCTTTGCCTTTACCGGCGGCTTCTGGCCCCTCCTGATCCTGACCCTGATCGCGGCGGGCGCCTTCACCGCGCTGACGCCGCTGGGCGACAACCTCACCCTGCTGGCGATCTCGAACCAGCGGCTGCATTACGGCCATGTGCGCGTCTCGGGCTCGCTCTCCTTCATGGTCGCGTCGGGCCTCGCCAGTGCGCTTCTGATCGACCGGCCGCCGATCCTGATCGTCTATGCGCTCCTGGCCAGCCTCCTTTTCGCGCTCTATGCCTGCTGGCGCCTGCCGCGCGTGAAGGGCGACCGCGCCTCGGGTCCGCCGCGCGCCATCGGCGTGCTGTTGCGCAACCGCATCTTCCTGCTGTTCCTCGGGGCCGCGATGCTCAACCAGTCGAGCAACACCGCCCTCTACGGTTTCGCCACCCTGCACTGGCACCAGAACGGACTCTCGGGCGACGTGATCGGCGGACTGTGGGCCGAAATGGTGGCGGCCGAAGCGATCTTCTTCATTGTCGGCCATCGGATCGCGGCGGCAATCGGTCCGCGCTGGCTGCTGATCCTGGGCGCGGTGGGCGGGCTGATCCGCTGGACGGTCACGGGCCTCACGGTCGATCCCGTGGCGCTGGCCTCCGTGCAATGGATGCACTGCCTGACCTTCACCGCCACCCATCTGGGCGCGATGTATTTCATCCAGAAGTCGATCCCGATCGAACTGTCGGGCCGGGCTCAGGCCCTCTATTCCTCGATCGCCTCGGGACTCAATTTCGGCCTGTTCCTGCCGATCGCGGGCCTGATGTTCGAGAGCATGGGCGGCGGCGACACGCTTCTGCTGATGACGGTACTATCGGCGGGTGGCCTGGCCCTAGCCGTGGTGTTGCTGCGGTGCTGGAAAGGCGGCCAGTTGATTGCCTCGGAACCGGTGCCGGAGCCGACCTAGGGGCCGATCTGACATAAAAGCCAAATCACATTTGCGTGCGCACCGCCACTCCCCCGGCGGGCCGCGGCACGCTATGATGGGACCCATGGGATACGCCGTCTACTTGCCGACTGGGATCGGGGTTCAGATCCTGCGTCTTGCCGCCATTGGCGCCGTCGTGGTCACCACCATGGCTGCCACACCCGTGCCGCCGGCCGCAGTCGCGACCCCCAATGCGGTGGCCGAAGCGATCGAGCACACGCTTGACGGCGGACAGCCGGTCGAAGCGCTGGCCAATGAAAGCGTCGACGGCAATGCGCTCCTCACCGTCTATCGTGCGCGCCATTGGACGCCGCTCTGGACCGGACGCTCGGCGCCGGTGATCGAGGTGCTGGGCAAAGCGGGCGACGATGGGCTCGCCTCGCTGCCGCTCCATATGAAAGCCATTGCCGCGCGCATCGAAGCCGCCGGCGCCCTCAAGACGGCCGAGGGCGACATGCTGCTGACGGATGCGGTGCTGCGCTACGCTTCGGCGATGCGCGGCCAAAGGGTCGATCCGTCCGATATCGAGGACGACTGGCTGGTCGCGACACCCAATTTCGATGCAGTCGATTTCCTGGCCAAGCACCAGGACAATATCGTTCCCGCTCTGGCCGATCTGGCGCCCGCCTATAACGGCTACAGGGCGCTGCGCGACGCACTGATCAAGATCCGGGCACAACAGGCGCAGGACTGGCCCA
>CAZNZI010000472.1:0-2690 GCA_964577475.1 uncultured Rhodospirillaceae bacterium | reverse complement strand
AGGGACCGCCGCTGCCGAACTGGCCGGGGACGCCATCGGTGTGATCGCGACTGGCGGGCGGCTGGTTCCCGAGCTGCGAGGCATCGACGCCGACGCGCGAAAGCGCCTTCTCCAGCACGCCGACGCGCTTCGCCGTCAGATCGGCCGACTGGCGCAGGAACGCGCCGTGAGTCTGGCGCAGGCGCTCGAGCGCGGCCGAAAGCTGCGAGACGCGCAGGCGCACCTCTTCCTGCTCGGTCGAATGCAGCGCACCGGTGATGCGGGCCTGATCGTTGGGAGCGTTGAGCGTGACGGGTACTGCGGAACTGGTGTCGACCGTGCCGGGCGTGGCATCGGCGACTTGGCCCGGGGCGGGCATGGCGCCATCGGCCACCGGGGCGCCGGCAGCGGGAACTGCACTGCAATCGGCGGCCTTGTCCGCAGCCACCTTGCGCGGCACGAGCGTGCGCCGATCGAGCGGCGTATTGCGCTCGGCCACCTTCAAGAGGCTACTTTGGATGTTGCCGATCTCGCAGGTGATGTTGCTGAACAGCGCCTGGAACTGGTCGAGCCGGTCGAAGGCGGCGCGGTAATTGGCCTTGATGCCGTCGAGCTCAGCGACGCGGCGCGTGATCTCGCTGCTGCGTTCGGCCACGTTCTCTTCGCCGTTCACATAGACAGCCGTGGCGATCAGGCCCCAGCCGGCATAGCCGGCCAACAGCAGGAACACGGCCATCTGGTGCCAGCGGCGCAAGGTGAAGCGCCGGACATGGACACCGTCATGAATGATGATCTGCCGCTCGCGGAAAAACCTGCCCAACGTCCTCGATAGGCTGCTTCCCCCTCGGCCATCGATGGAACGCTGCTGCGACACCGCCACTCCCCAGAGGCGTGAGTGAGACACGGGGCGGGCTGCGAAGGCGGCCTGCGCATCAACGACGCAACCGCCGCGGCGCGGCACTCTGCCTTCGCTAGCCCTTGTCGAAACAGGAAGGTCTCCCGCCCATTCCAGTCCCGACTTAGTCCCCGGCTCGTCTCCCCGGACGATAACCCGTTTAAACAGGGTGGGTAGGTCCCGGTGACAAAGCTAGCCCCTTTGGTCCGGCATTGGGAGTCAAAATTTGTGGCGTAATGGTGAAGGCGCCTATTGAGTTATATTGTTGATTTTATTATATAAATTAACAACGCACTTGACTCGCATCAGGAGCCTGGTTCAAGGCGCTGCCGCCCCGAGGCCAGACCCTCCAGGAGGTGCTTTTTCGCCTCCTCCAGGAGGGTTTCACGCCGCCCGACGAGCTCGTCCTGGGTGACTGCGACCCCCTTGGCGGCCAGGTCGGACGTCACCTTGCGCAGCATTTCCAGATGGTTGGGTCGCAGCAAGTCGGCGTCGCGAACGGCCTTGGCATAGGCCTCGGCCGCCTCGCCAGACAAACCCAGCCGCTCGGCGACCCAAAGGCCCAGCATCCGGGCGGCGCGGGCATCGGCTTTGAAGGCCAATTCCTCCTCGCGATGGTACTGCGCCTCGAATGCCTTCTCGCGTTCGTCGAACACGTTGGTCTTCCAGCCGCCATTCCCATTCGTCTCGGCCATCGTGAGCCTCCAGCCACACCCGGGAGCACTGTAGGGCTCTCAAATCGATGCCGAAAGGCAGTTATGCGGCGAGGCCCCTGCGGTTGTACGGCCGGAACGAGGCTGCTATACCGGCCCTTCCCGGCCGTTCGCATTGGCGGTCATTCCTTTACAGGATTCCGCACCATGGCCCGACGCAAACAGATTTACGAAGGCAAGGCCAAGGTCCTGTTCGAAGGGCCTGAACCCGGCACGCTGGTCCAGTACTTCAAGGACGACGCCACCGCCTTCAACAACCAGAAGAAGGGCACGATCACCGGCAAGGGCGTGCTCAACAACCGCATCTCGGAATATCTGATGCTGCGCCTGGGCGAGATCGGCATCCCGACCCATTTCGTGCGCCGCCTCAACATGCGCGAGCAGCTGGTGCGCGAGGTCGAGATCATCCCGCTCGAAGTGGTGATCCGCAACGTGGCCGCGGGCTCGCTGGCCAAGCGCTTCGGGATTCCCGAAGGCACGGCGCTGCCGCGTTCGGTGGTCGAGTACTATTACAAGTCCGACGAGCTGGGCGATCCGATGGTCTCGGAAGAGCACATCACCGCCTTCGGCTGGGCCAATGTGCAGGACCTCGACGACATCATGTCGCTCAGTCTGCGCATCAACGATTTCCTGTCGGGACTTTTCCTCGGCGTCGGCATCCGCCTGGTCGACTTCAAGCTCGAATTCGGCCGGCTCTGGAACAACGACGACATGCAGATCGTGCTGGCCGACGAGATCAGCCCGGACAACTGCCGCCTGTGGGACGCGAAGTCGGGCGAGAAGATGGACAAGGACCGCTTCCGCCGCGACATGGGCGGCGTCGAGGAAGCCTATCAGGAAGTGGCGCGCCGCCTCGGCATCCTGCCCGAAGGCGGGCCGCGCGACATGAAGGGCCCGGAGGCGATGCAATAATGAAGGCGATTGTTCGGATTACGCTGAAGTCGGGCGTGCTCGATCCGCAAGGCAAGGCGATCGCCCACTCGCTCTCATCGCTCGGCTTCGACGGTGTCAACGACGTGCGCCAAGGCAAGTACATCGAACTCGACCTGGCCGAGACCGACAAGTCCAAGGCGCAGCAGGCGGTCGAGAAGATGTGCGGCTCG
>CAZNZI010000471.1:0-14304 GCA_964577475.1 uncultured Rhodospirillaceae bacterium | reverse complement strand
CGGCGCGCATGGTGCCTGAATGGGAGATGCCCGCGCGTGGCCTGTATGACGATCAGCCCCAGCGGCAGCGCGACGAAGCGGTGCGCACCGCCACCTTTGGCGCCGCCGCGATCATCTATGCGGCCCGCTCGCTCGGCCTGGGCTCGACGCCGATGATCGGCTTCGATGCCGAAGGCGTGCACAGCGCGTTCGGTCTGGCCGCCGATGAAATCCCCGTGATGCTGCTGACCGTGGGACCGGAGCGGGCCGGCAACTGGCCGCAGAAGCCGCGCATGCCCGTGGCCGACGTACTTTTCTTCGCTTAGTTCCGAATCAAGAAATTGTGGAGACTACCATGGCTAGAACCATTGCTCTGAAGCCTGACCAAGTGCCGGCCGCATCGAAACCGACACTCGATGCATTCACCAAGACCATCGGGTTCACCCCCAATATGATGGCGGCCTTCGCGCAAAGCCCTATTGCGTTCAATGCCTGGGCCACATTGCTCGGTTCCTTGAGCAAGGCGCTCGACGTGAAAACGCGCGACAGCATCGGCCTCGCTGTTTCCGAAGTGAACGGCTGCGACTACTGCCTGACGGTTCACAGCTTTACGGCAGCGCATATGGCCAAGTTACCTGCGGAGGACATCATCCTCGCTCGGAAGGGCCATGCCAGCGAGCCGAAGCGGGATGCTGCCGTGCAATTTGCACGCAAAGTCATCCTGACCCGCGGCAAGGTCGGCGACGCCGACGTGAAAGCCGTCCTTGATGCGGGCTACACGGAAGCGAACGTCATTGAGATTGTGGCGCTGGTCGCCATGTATTCCCTGACGAACTTCTTCAACAACGTGTTCGATCCCGAGAAAGACTTTCCCGCCGTAATGCCGGCCGGCTCGATCTGATTTTGCCACGACCTCTCGTGCCTTCCATCCAATCTCCAAGGAGACAATTTCCATGAAAGCCATCGTTGTTACGGACCAGACGGCAGGTACAGCCGGAATGAAACTGATGGAGTTGCCCGAGCCGCAAGCGGCGATAAACGATGTCGTCGTACAGGTTCATGCGTCGGGATTCGTCAACACCGAGCTGGAGTGGCCTTCGACCTGGGCCGATCGAATATCCCGCGACCGGACGCCGTCGATCCTCGGTCACGAACTGGCCGGTGTGGTCACCGCGCTTGGCTACGGCACGACGGGGTTGTCAATCGGTCAGCGGGTATTCGGCCTGTCGGACTGGTATCGCAATGGCACGCTCGCCGAGTCCGTAGCCATGGAGGCGCGCAACCTCGCGCCACTGCCCGGCGATGTCGATTTCGTCGTGGGGGCGAGTCTGCCGATCTCGGGCCTGACCGCGTGGCAAGGATTGTTTCAGCACGGCCGCCTTCAGGCGGGGAAGAGCGTCCTCGCGCACGGCGCGGCCGGTGCGGTCGGTTCGATGGTGACGCAGCTTGCCCGAGAGGCCGGGGCCTATGTCATCGGTACTGGACGCGCGGCCGACCGCCAGAAGGCTCTCGACTTCGGTGCACATGAATTCCTCGACCTTGGGAACGACGTCCTGGAAGACATCGGCGGCGTCGATCTGGTGTTCGACGTCATTGGCGGAGATATCCAGAAGCGGTCGGCGGCGCTGATCCGTGCAGGCGGCGCGCTTGTGACAGTGGTTGCGCCGACGGATATTCGACCTGCCGATGGTGCAACGATCGATTTCGTCGTCGAGGCCGATCGCGCCCAACTGATCGAGATCGTTCAGCGGATTCGGGATGGAAGACTGCGGACAAACATCGGCAAGGTCTCGTCCTTGGACGACGCGATCGCCACCTTTAGCGCGACGGAACGCCGCGCGGGAAAGACGGTCATCCGCGTTCGCTCGTGATGCCTGCTTGAGTCCAAAGTTGCAACGCTGTCGTCCGCGAAGACGGACGCACATATGGACGCGATCGGTGACAGCTTGGAGAGACGACCCGAAGCACATGAGCCGGACTGCGCTTAGTCATCTGGAATCATATCGAGCGGCAATAAGGGTCGTTGCCGCTCGCCGCCGGGTTCGATCTGTCGGAAAGTGCGAGCCCATGGGGTCTTCGTGTAGGAAGTGCGATTTACCACGCCCTTCCTAGGCCCCTGGTCTGACTCGATCCTTGCTGACAGGTTATGGGGTCTCGACAAGGCCCATCCCGACCGTCATCAACCCGTCATTGGCACGGGGGCAGGCAAGCCGCAATACTCTTGCCGGTTTCACCGTTTGTGGGGTTATGCATGCGTCCGTTCCGCGCCTTGTCCGCCGCCGCCCTCCTGCTCGCGCTCGCTTCCGCGCCAAGCCTTGCCGCCGATGCGGTCAAGAAGCCCGCCGGTCTGAACAAGATCCAGCACATCCTGGTGATCTATCTGGAGAACCACAGCTTCGACAATCTGTTCGGACTGTTCCCCGGCGCGGATGGGTTGATGGGCAAGAAGACCGATTGGGCATTGCAGATCGGCGCCGACGGCAAGCCTTACGTCACCCTGCCGCCCGTCGCCAACACCGACACGCGGGCGAAGGACGATCCGAACAAGGGCAAGGTGGTCGTCGATCCCCGCTTCCCCGCCACGCTCGCCAATGCGCCCTTCCGCATCGATCAATACGTGCCGCTCAATCAGAAGACGCACGACCTCGTGCACAAATTCTATCAGAACCAGGCGCAGATCGACGGCGGTAAGAACGACAAGTTCGTGCAGTACTCGGACGCGATGGGCCTGGTGATGGGCTTCTACGACACGCGCGGCACGCAGCTTTGGAAGTACGCGCAGGAATTCACCCTGGCCGACCATTTCTTCATGGGCGCGTTCGGCGGTTCGTTCCTCAACCATATCTGGACCATCTGCGCCTGCACGCCGGTGTTCCCCAACGCGCCGGACGAGATCACGGCGCATGTGGACGAAGCCGGCACGGTGAAGCTCAACGGCGCTAATGTGATGTCGAACGATGGGCAGGTGACCCCTGACGGTTACGTGGTGAACACCAGCTTCAGCGTCTTCCAGCCGCACCCGTCCAATATCGATGCCAAGAAGCTGGTGCCGGCGCAGACCTTGCCGACGATCGGCGACCGGCTGACCGCCAAGGGCAACATCTCCTGGGCCTGGTATTCGGGCGGCTGGAACGATGCGATCGGCGGCGATACCGCCAAGATGAAAAGCGCCGCCTTCCAGTTCCACCATCAGCCCTTTGCCTATTTCGCCAATTTCGGCGATGGCACCCCCGCGCGCGCCGAACACCTGAAGGACGAAGAAGACTTGAAGGCCGATATCGCCAAGGGCGCGTTGCCGGCGGTCGCGTTCTACAAGCCGGTCGGCGTCAAGAACGAGCATCCCGGCTATTCCGAAGTGGCGAGCGGCGATGCCCATGCGGCCGAACTGATCGAATCGATCCGCAAGAGCCCGATGTGGAAGTCGACCGTGATCATCGTCACCTATGACGAGAACGGCGGCTTCTGGGACCATGTCGCGCCGCCGAGCAAAGGCAAGGGTGGCGACCGCTGGGGTCCCGGCTCGCGCGTGCCGGCGATCATCATCTCGCCCTTCGCCAAGAAGCACCATGTCGATCACACGGTCTATGACACGACCGCGATCCTGCGGCTGATCGAAGCGCGCTGGCACCTCGAGCCCTTGGGCGGCGAGCGCAAGTTCCCCGGCAGCGCGAACGATCTGCGCAACGCGCTGATGCTGAAGTAGCCGGCCCTACTCCGTTACCGCGCCGCCCGTTATGCCTTCTTCGCGCAGGGCGGCGCGGATGACGAAGACGAGGGCGGTGATCGCCAAGGCCGCGGCGATCGCATGGCCCTCCTCCCAGCGCAGGCGATAGTCGGCCCAGTCGCCGGGCAGCGCATCGGGTACCCAGCGGTCGATCATCTTGTTGACCGGCGCGTTGAACGCGAAGAACACGCCGAGCATCGCCGCATAGCACGCGAGCGCCACGGTCAGCAGCGGGCGGGTCCCGGCGCGCACATGGCGCGGCGACAGCAACGCCGCCGTGGTCGCCAGCGCGCCGATCTCGGCCGGGCCGCCGAGATACGGGCCCCAGCCGCGATAGAGGCTCTGCTGGACCTGGAGCCAGAGCGGCCCTTCGAGCGCGAGCTTGTTGGGAAGTTCCAGAACATGCGCGGCCGGCGCGATCACGGCGACCGCCGCCAGCAGCAGATTCGCCCATCTCAGACCATTCATGGAAAAGCGGTCTCCCCGATTTGCGTATCGGGTCTGGACTACCGCCGATCGCGGCCTGTCCTCTGTGGCAAATTTCTGCCTTCAGCCGGCGGGTTTGCCTGCGGCCTTGGCCAGCGCATCCAGCACGGCCTCGTCTGTCAGAAGCTCCGGCAGCGCGATCCCGTTCGGCGCGCCGGGACCATAGACGGCGTTGAAGGGAATGCCGTAGCGGCCGAAACTGGCGAGATAGGCGGCGATGCCGTCATCGGGCCTGGTCCAATCGGCCAGGAGCGGCACCACATCGGGCGCCATCAGGCGCGCGGCAACCGGGCCGCGGTCGAGCACGGCGCGCTTGTTGAGCTTGCAGGTCAGGCACCAGTCGGCGGTCACGTCGACCATCACCACCTTGCCGTCCGCCACGGCCTTGCCGATCGCCTCGCGGCTGAAGGGCTGCCAGTTGCCGGAGGCGGCGTTGGCGACGCGGGCCTCCGAGGCAGTCATCATGCTCATCGTCGCGGCGATCACGGCGGCGGCGACCAGCACGGCAACGGCCCCGGCGCGCAGCATCGCCGCCATCCGCCGGCCCATGCCGAGCACGACGAGCGCCGCCAGCATCAGCGCGGCGACGATCCAGGCGGCCCGCTCGCCCGCTTCGGTTGCCATCACATAAAGGAACCAGCCGGCCGTGGCGATCAGCGCGACGCCGAGGATCGCGCGCAGGATCAGCATCCAGCGCCCCGGCTTGGGCATATGGCGCACGAGGCCTGGCCACACGGTCACACCGATATAAGGAAGGGCCATGCCCAGGCCGAGGGCGGTGAAGATGGCGACGATCTCGCCCGTGCCGCGCCCGAGCGCGAAGCCGACCGCGGTACCGAGATACGGCGCCGAGCAGGGCGTCGCCAGCAGAGTCGCGAAGGCACCCTGGAGAAAATGGCCGAGATGGCCGCGCACATCGTGCTGAGCGACACGATCGGGCACCAGCCAACGGGGCAGCGGAATCTCGTAAAAGCCGAACAGATTGGCCGAGAACAGCGTCAGCAGGGCGATCATGACAGCCAGGAACACCGGCTGCTGGAACTGGATGCCCCAGCCCACGGCTACGCCCGCCGACCGTGCGGCGATGGCCGCCGCAGCCAGCACCAGGAACGAGGCGAGAATGCCGGCGGCCGATGAGAGGAAGCTGATACGGATCGTGCGCGACGCCGCGCCGCCATGGCCGACCATCGAGAGCAGCTTCAGCGACAGCACCGGCAACACGCACGGCATCAGATTGAGAATGAGGCCGCCGAGCAGCGCGATGCCGATCATCGCGAGAAAATCGGGTCCACCCGTTGATGCCGCGGCGGCCGCGACCGGTGTCGTCACCTCCATGCCGCGATCGCCGTCGACCACGGTCAGTGTCAGCGGCCCGCCACCCACGAGGCCGCCCTGCCCCGTATTCGGCTGCGCCTTGAGGGTGAAGACCGCGCGCTTGCCGCCGTCGTCCAGCTTGACCTTGGGTGCATCGAAGGCGATGCCGTCGGCGCGCTCGACGAACAGATCGGGCGCGGTCAGCGGCGGATCGGCGCTCACCGTCACCTGCAGCGTGTCGGGCGTAGGCGCTGTTGCCGCTTGCAGCGCCATCCCCTGCAACGCGCCGGGCCCCGGTACGCGGGCGAGGAAACGCGAGATGAGATGGGCCTGCGGGCTGGCTTCGGCGGGGCCGGTGCCGAGTGTCAGCGCCAGATCGGCATGCCGCGGCACGCAGATTTCAGCACAGATCAGATAATCGACCTTGGCGATGAGCGCGAGCGGCGCACCCGCCTGCTTCAGCTGGGCCGCGATGGGCAGGACAACCTCGTCCTCGTAGCCCATCGTCTCGAGGCCGGTGTAGCTGAACCGGTGCGGCGCGGGCCAGGCGATCGCGGTGCCTGCAAGATTAGCGGAGGCACTCCAGTCGATCTGCGGCGGCAGGCCGGCATCGCCGGGTGAGCGCCAGTAGATTTTCCATCCGGGCTTGTTCTGAAATTCGAGACCGAGCTGCACATGATCGCTGGTGCCGACTCCGGTCACCGCCGCGATCAGCCGCACCTGGCCTTGCGCATTCTGTGACCACGCCGAGGCGGCCGTCTCCGCGCGCAGATCGCCCACCGTCGCGAAGATCGCGGCGGCGAGCACCGCCATCCAAGTTATCCACCGGTTCATATTTACTTGTTGCTCATCATCGACCCGCTACATTTTAGCACAGGATGACTGATACGATCGAAAGTGGACCCGACCGGGTCCAGCGTTTGTTGCGCGACGCCGGAATACCCACAGATGTGGTGCGTTTCGACGCTTCCACAAGAACCGCCGCCGAGGCCGCCACCGCCATCGGCTGCACTGTGGCTCAAATCGCCAAGTCTTTGATTTTCAAGGGCGCTTCGTCGGGTGCGCATATTCTGGTCATGGCCAGCGGGATCAATCGCGCCGACGAGAAAAAAGTCGCGGCCGCGATCGGCGAGGGGATCAAGAAAGCCGATGCCGAATTTGTCCGTGAACGCACGGGGTACGTGATCGGCGGCGTGTCGCCCATCGGCCATGATATGCGGCCGCGCCATACGCTGATCGATGCCTCCTTGGCGGCTCTGGACCCGCTATGGGCCGCTGCGGGCCATCCCCATGCGGTATTCCGCCTTACATTCGCCGATCTGGTGAAGTTGACTGGCGGCACGGTGACGGAGATCGCTTGAGCCGGTCCGGGAGCAGTCTGTTATGATGGTCGCTTGCCGCAACCTCTTGTTGAGGATCGGCCGGGAGCACATGTAATGGCAATGTCCGACGCCATCAAAGCCACGGGCTATCTGACAGGGCAGATGCTGATCGCAATGCCCCAGATGCAGGACCCGCGCTTTTCGCGCACGGTGGTCTATATCTGCGCGCATACGGCGGAGGGCGCCATGGGCCTGGTGGTCAACCGGCTGTTCAATGCGCTCTCCTTCCCCGACCTGCTCGAGCAGCTCAACATCAAGCCGACCCCGATCTGCGACCAGATCCGCGTCCATTTCGGCGGGCCGGTCGAAGCCGGCCGCGGCTTCGTGCTGCATTCGACCGACTATGTCCAGGAAACGACGCTGCTCGTGGACGAGTTGGTCGGCCTGACCGCCACCGTCGACGTGCTGAAGGCGATCGCCGAAGGCCATGGGCCGAAGAGCAGCCTGCTGGCGCTCGGCTATGCCGGCTGGGCGGCGGGGCAACTCGACACCGAAATCCGCGACAACGCCTGGCTGAATGTGAGCGCCGACGAGGACCTGCTGTTCGGCGAGGCGATCGACGACAAGTGGCAGCGGGCGATCGCCAAGATCGGCGTGGACTTCTCCATGCTGTCCGGTGACGCGGGACACGCTTGATCACGCCGTCGGCGCCGCCCCGGCGCCTGCTCGATCACATCATCCGCTGCAATGCCCGCGACGAAGCGCATTTCCGTGCCTTCACCATCGGCGGCAAGCCGGTCGGATCGGTGCGCGAGGATTTCGCGGTCCTGCTCGCCCAGTTCACCGAGATTTTCGAAATCGATGCCCATGAGGTGCGCCTCGCACCCCATCTCGCCACGCCGGAGCAGCGCACCGAAGCGCTGCAAGCGGTCGTCAAAGGCCTGATCGAGCGCGGCGCGCTGGCGAAGTTCAGGGCCGAGATGTTCCCGGTCGTCTGCGAATGGGGCCAGGAGCCGCTCTGCGTGATCGACCGCAGCGCCGTCACCGTGTTCGGCATCCAGGCCTTCGGCGTCCATGTGAACGGCTTCACCAAACGCGGTGGCAAGACGGTGCTGTGGATCGGCCGGCGCGCGGTGGACAAGGCGGTCGAACCCGGCAAGCTCGACAACATGGTCGCCGGCGGCCAGCCGGCCGGACTGTCCCTGGTCGAGAACATGATCAAGGAAGCGCATGAAGAGGCCGATGTGCCGCGCGCCCTGGCGCAGCAGGCCCGGTCCACCACCGCCTTGCGCTACTGCATGGACAGCGAGCGCGGCCGGAAGCCCGACACGCTGTTCGTCTACGATCTGGAAGTGCCGCCCGACTTCACGCCGCGCAATACCGACGGCGAGATCATGGACTTCATGCCGATGATGCCCGAGGCGATCATCGAACGCCTGCGCACCACCTGGGATTTCAAATTCAATGTCGCGCTGGTGCTGATCGACTTCCTGATCCGCACCGGCCACATCACGCCGGAGAACGAGCCGGATTACCTGAAGCTCGTGACGGAGTTGCATCACCCGCTGTAGGGAGCACGACGCGTGCCAAAAGTGCTCTTCGAGGTTTTGCCGGGCCTGCCCGCCTATGGGTCGTCACCTCTGCCTTTTCCAACCGGGTCGAGAGGCCATAGCGAAGGACTCCTGGTCCGTTTTCAACCAGAGAATGCAGAGGGGTGGACCGGTAATTTTGAGGGCTACAACCCTTCACGCCTCAACACCGTTCTCATGCATCCTGATCAACGGCACGTGGTCGTCATCGCAGGCGGCAATGGCTATATCGTTGATCCCGTTTCGCGCCGCGAGATCGAACTAACTGACCCAGTCATCCAAGATGCACGCGAATTGCCCGAACTGCAGGCTCTGCTGTTGGTCGGTTTTACAGATATCACGCTCATTATGGCGTCTGGCGAGACAGTCTGCAGCGGGCGCATCTCTTGGGACGGAATTCGTATTTCTTCGATTGTCGGCGCGACGCTGACAGGCGAAGCCTATTCGCCTATTGGAGATAAGTGGCATCGTTTCGAAATGGATTTGACTTCAGGCGCATGCACCGGCGCAATCTATCCTGAAGAAATTGCCCGCGCCGTCCCGATGAATCAAAAGTAAGAAACGAGAAGTCTGCTCGCACCAGGTTTGCATCGTTGGGGAGAGACAATGGCCCAAGAAAGAGTGCCGCGCGTGGCCGGCAAAGTCGCGCTGATCACCGGCGCGGCATCGGGGATCGGGCGGACCACCGCGCGGATGTTCGCGGCCGAAGGCGCGAGCCTGGTTCTGACCGACCGCGCCGAAGCGGGCCTGGCGGAGACCGCGAAGGATTGCCCTGGTGCGCTGACCTTGGTCCACGACGTCACCGATGAGACGCGCTGGCGCGAAGTGGTCGATGACGCCGTGGCCGGTTTCGGCCGGATCGATGCACTGGTGAACAGTGCCGGCATCGCGATCCTCGGCAATGTCGAGAACGCGACGCTGGCCGATTGGCGCAAGGTCAATGCCGTCAACAGCGACGGCACGTTCCTTGGCTGCCGCGAGGCGGTGCGCGCCATGAAGACGACCGGCGGCGGATCGATCGTCAATCTCTCCTCCGTTGCCGGCATCATCGGCGACGGACAGTCGGCGGCCTATTGCGCGAGCAAGGGCGCGGTGCGGCTGCTGACCAAATCGGTGGCGATGTATTGCGCGCGCAAGGGCTACAACATCCGCTGCAACTCAGTGCATCCGTCCTTCACCGCGACGCCGATGGTGGAAGCGGTGATCACCCACTCGAAATCGCCAGACAAGGTGCGCGAGGGATTGGAGCGCGCCGCGCCGATGGGCCGCATGGGCCGGCCCGAGGTAGTGGCGGCGACGATCCTGTTCCTCGCCAGCGACGAATCCTCTTTCACCTCCGGCGCAGAGTTCACCGTCGACGGCGGCCTCACCGCGCAGTAGGGCCTAAGCCCCCGCCGGGTTCGGATTGCGCCAGGCGCGTTCGAAGGGCAGGCGCCAGGCATGGGGCGCCACCAACTGGTGGACCGATTTCGGGCCCCAAGAGCCGGGCTCGTAGAGCCGCACCGGCGGCGGCGCATCCAGCAGCGGCTGCGACACTTCCCACAGACGCTCGATGCCTTCGGCGGTGGTGAACAGCGTGTGATCGCCGCGCATCGCGTCGAGGATCAGGCGCTCATAGGCTTCCAGCACATCGCCGGCCAAGCCGGTGTCGCGCATCGCGAACTGCATGCTGAGCTTGTCGAGCCGCATGCCGGGGCCGGGCCGCTTGCCGTAGAACGAGAGCGACACTTTCGCCGCGTCGGCCAGATCGAAGGTGAGATGGTCGGGCCCCTGCGCGCTGACGCCCGAGCCCGCCGGGAACATGCTCTTCGGCGGCTCCCGGAAGGCGATCGAGATGATGCGCTGGCCCTCGGCCATGCGCTTGCCGGTGCGCAGGAAGAACGGCACGCCGGCCCAGCGCCAATTGTCGATATGGCATTTGAGCGCGATGAAGGTCTCGGTGTCGGACTCCGGATCGACGCCCTGTTCCGCGCGATAGCCCGAGAACTGGCCACGCACCACGTCCTTCGGGTCGAGCGGCAGCATGCTGCGGAAGACCTTGTTCTTCTCTTCGCTGATCGGCTTGGGCTCGAGCGAGGTGGGCGCCTCCATCGCCATGAAGGCGAGGATCTGGAACAGATGGGTGACCACCATGTCGCGGAAGGCGCCGACGGTTTCGTAGAACCCGGCGCGCGCGCCGATATCGAGCTTCTCCGGCACGTCGATCTGGACATGATCGATGAAGTTGCGGTTCCAGATCGGCTCGAACAGCCCATTGGCGAAACGGAAGGCGAGGATGTTCTGCGCCGGTTCCTTGCCGAGGAAATGATCGATGCGGAAAATCTGCCCCTCGGCGAAGACCTGGTGCAGCTTCGCGTTGAGCGAAACCGCGCTGGCGAGGTCGACGCCGAACGGCTTCTCCATGACGATGCGCGAGCGCGCGACGAGATCCGCCTCGCCCAGCAGGCGCACCGCCGACAGCGCCGCGTTGGGCGGCACGCTGAGATAATGCAGCCGCGCGCTTTCGCCGCCCAAGGCCTGCTCGGCCTTGGCGACGGCGGCCTTTAGAGCATCGGCGCCGGCAGCCATCGGGACGTAATCCAGATTCTGGGCGAAGTCCGTCCATTCGTTGTCGCTGAACTTGCGCATCGAGAATTCGTCGATGGCCTTGCGCGCGAAGGCGCAAAAAGCGGCGGCGTCCATCGGGTCGAGCGACACGCCGATGATCCGGTAGCCGGGAATGAAGCCGGCCTTAGCGAGGTGGAACAGACCGGGCAGCAGCTTCCTTCGCGACAGATCGCCGGTGGCGCCGAACAGCACCAGCACCTGCGGGAATTTCGGACCAACCCCTGGCGGAACTTTTTTCACGGGACCCTTCCGTTCCGGCGCCTATGTCATCCAAGACCTTGGATTGGGGCGGAAAGCCCGTCAATCGCCGCTTCGTTACCCTCGCAGACCGCCGTTAACAACGTGTAACCAATGGAAATTGCTACAATTCTCCCCTCCTTCCCCCCTCTTGCGCCCCGTGGTACAACCCGCCGCCATGAATTTTCTCGATTTTGAAAAGCCGATCGCCGAGCTCGAAGCCAAGATCGAAGAGCTTCGCCATCTCAGCAACTCGGACACGATCAACATCGCCGAAGAGATCAACCGGCTGCAGGTCAAGGTCGACCGGCTGCTGAAGACCACCTATGCCAAGCTGACGCCCTGGCAGAAGACCCAGGTCGCGCGCCATCCCGACCGGCCGCATTTCAAGGACTATGTGGCGCGGCTCTTGACCGAGTTCACGCCGCTGGCGGGCGATCGCGCCTTCGCCGACGATGCGGCGATCCAGGGCGGCCTGGCGCGCTTTCGCGGGCGATCGGTGATGGTGATCGGCCATGAAAAGGGCAACGACACCGAAAGCCGCGTGAAGCACAATTTCGGCATGGCGCGGCCCGAAGGCTATCGCAAGGCGCGGCGCCTGATGCGCATGGCTGACCGCTTCGGCATTCCCGTCATCACGCTGGTCGACACCGCCGGCGCCTATCCCGGCGTCGACGCCGAGGCGCGCGGCCAGGCCGAAGCCATCGCGCGTTCGATCGAGACCTGCCTCGACATCCGCGTACCCGTCATCTCGGCCGTCATCGGCGAAGGCGGTTCGGGCGGCGCGATCGCGCTGGCCGTCGCCAATACGGTGCTGATGCTCGAACACTCGATCTATTCGGTGATCAGCCCCGAGGGCTGCGCCTCGATTCTCTGGCGCAGCAACGAGGGCGAAGGGGCCAAAACGGCCGCTGAAGCCCTGAAATTGACCGCCCAAGATTTGCAACAGCTCGGGCTTGTGGATGAAATTGTCGGCGAGCCGATGGGGGGCGCCCACCACAACCCCGAACAGACCATCACGAGCCTTGGGGATGGAATCGCCAAGGCCTTGGATTCCTTGGCGGTTCAGGAAGGCGGCGTCCTCCGCGCCAGGCGCCGGGACAAGTTCGTCGCGATGGGAAAAATTGCCCTGAATTGAGTTTTTTTCCGCCCTATTCCTGCCTCATTGGACCCCTAACTTTCTCCTCACGAGGCGGTTCGAGGAACACCCGCCCCGCATATAGCCCCCGGACTGTCCCCCCACCTCCGGCAGGCAAAGCGAGGCTCTAAAGGTTTCCTCAGCAGTCTTGGATCGGGATCTCAGGATCTTTGATCCGAATCGGTTCGTAGGTTGGCCCTTCTCACGCTTCCCCCAGCGTATCCCCAGGGAAGCCAACCGCGAAACGCTTGGGTCCGACGAGCGGAACATTCCGGGTCCCCCCACCCCCCGTTCCCTCGTCGGACTCTAACCCTCCCCACCTTCTCCCCCTTTCGACGCTCTGCCTTCGCATGCACGCGCGATGCGTGTCGTGATGGATCGCGCGTTGGAAGCGCACCGCGCATCGACAAAAAAGTCCGTCGCCCCCGCGCAGGCGGGGGTCCATCCATCCGCGCGTACTTGCGGCGCCATGGACCCCCGCCTGCGCGGGGGTGACGAACGGGGGAAGTGGCGCGGGTGGCACTGATGCACGTAGAAAGTGTCCGGACGCGCGCGGCGGCGTCCAACCGCACCGCAACCGCCCTACGTTTCCGACTGGACGCCCGGGCGCGCTTGTTGAAAGATAACCGTAACGGATGGCCTCACAGGGAGGCGCCATTGACGCAAGTGGTACGTTTAAGGGAGGAACGGCGCGGGACAGCATCGCTGGTCCGTTTTGACCGTTCCGAATTGTTCCGCCTCCTCACGCTCTACAGCGAGCGTGTCTCCAAGGGCGAATGGCGGGACTATGCAATCGCGCATCAGCCGGGCTGCGCCGTCTTTGCCGTCTTCCGCCATACCCTCGACCGGCCGCTCTACACCATCACCAAGCGCAATGATCGGGGCATCGGTTGGGAAGTTGCCAGCGGCCCGAAGCGGTTATCCAAGGCGCAGTCGCTCGAGGAGGCCTTGGCGGTCTTCGACAAGGCCCTGCGCCTCGTTACGCACTGATTCTCCGCGCATTGACGGCCCGCATTGACGGCTTTGGCCGTCCCTTGTAATCACACCGGCCTAAGGGTGCCCGGCATAGGGTTCGGGTGCCATTTGTGACATTTGCGGGTAGAATATCCCCGTGCGCCGCCCCATATCCGGGCGGTTGGTTTTTTGGGTTGGTTGAGAGCAGGAGGGGGACGGTATGGACGATGGTGCTATGGCGCGGACTGCGGCGGCGGTGCCGGCTTCGCTGAGCGGACCGATGGGGTTCCTGCTGCGCCGGTTCTCGTCGCACTTCGCCAATGTGTCGGTCCCGTTCGACGTGAAGCTGCCCGACGGCACGATACTGAATTTCGGCAAGGGCACGCCGGCATTCCATATCCACGCCAAGAACAAAGCGGGCCTCCGCGCGCTGGCCAGCCTCGACGAAGGCAAATTCGGCGACGCCTATGTGCAGGGCGACATCGACATGGAAGGCGACCTGCTGGCGCCGTTTGCGATGAGCAGTTCGATGAAGGACAACAACTTCATCACCTGGGCCAGGCGCTTCATCCAGCCGCTGGTGTTCGGCCAGGTGCATACGAACAAGAAAGCCATCAGCGCCCATTACGACCTCGATCCGGGCCTGTTCGAGAGCTTCCTCGACCCGATCACCCCCTGCTACACCCAGGGCGTCTATATCAACGACAACGAGACGCTCGATGTCGCCACCACGCGCAAATTCGCCTGGTGCTTCGAGAAGCTGGGCCTGAAGGCCGGCGACCGTATCCTGGAAATCGGTCCGGGCTGGGGCGCCTGGTTCGAATACGCCTCGAAGCGCGGCGTGAAGTGCACCGGCATCACCATCTCGAAGGTCTCGAAGGAATACCTCGACGCCAAGGCCAAGCGCCTGGGCTATGACTGGGAAATCCTGATGTCGGACCTGCTCGAATACAC
>CAZNZI010000470.1:0-3557 GCA_964577475.1 uncultured Rhodospirillaceae bacterium | reverse complement strand
CGCGCCCAACCTGCCACAAGGCGCGATGGACGTCCCCTCCTACATCGAACTGACCTTCGAACGCCTGCGCAATTCGACGATCCGGCATCGCAATCATCAGATCGCGACCGACGGTTCGCAGAAGATCGTCCAGCGCCTGCTCAACCCGATCCGCTTCTGCATCGCCAAGGGTATGGGCTATGACTTCCTCGCCTGCGCCACTGCCGCCTGGATGGCCTATCTGCTGGCCGCCTCGCCCAAGTTCGGCGCGCGCTGGGAGCCCTCCGACCCCTGGGCCGAAACGATCCGCAAAGTCGGCGATGAAGTCGGGCCGAACCCTGCGATCCTCGCCCGCAAGGTGATGGCCATCGAAGCGATCTTCGGCACCGATCTGCCCCGCGATGCCGAACTCGTGCAGACCATCGCGCGTCATCTCGGCGGACTGCTTTTGAGCGATTCGCAGAAGTATCTCGGCGGGATGCTCGCCGCTGCCGTCGCCTGATGGCCACCCGCCCGCCCATCTCGCGCGGCGACCGAGAAGCCCTCGGCTACGGCCATCCCAAGACCTATGAAGACCTGCGGGCGGTTCTAGCTTCCGGCTCGATCCGCCTGCCCAAGCGCTTGCGGCAGGTCGCCGTCTATCTCTGGCAGCATCCCAGCGAAGTGGCACTCGGCACCGTGACCAGTGTCGCTGAGAAGGCCGGCGTCCAGCCTTCGACCATGGTGCGCTTTGCGCAGAACCTCGGCTACTCGGGCTTCTCGGATTTGCAGGACCTCTTCAAGGCCTATGTGAAGGAAAGCTGGCCGGAGTCGCGTGAACGCGCCCTGCCGCTGGACGATACGCGCGGCGCCAAGGATCCGAATTTCCATCTGGTCGCGGGGATGGTCGATGCCTCGATGCAATCCCTCGCCCATGTCAACGAGGCGATCGATCGCGCGCGCCTCGCCTCGGCCGTGAAGATCCTCGCCAAAGCGCACATGATCTACCTGGTCGGCAACAAGCGCGCCTTCCCGGTGACAATGTACATGTCGCTGGCGCTCTCGCAGCTCGGCATCGCCAATATCCTGGTCGACAATGTCGGCTCGACCGCCTTCGGCCAGATCGCCAGCACCACGCCGCGCGATGCCGTGCTGGCGATCAGCTTCAGCCCCTACAACTCGATCACGCCCGAACTGGCGGCCACGGCAGCCCAGCGCGGTACGCCGCTGGTGTCGATCACCGACAGTGCCTTCTCGCCCCTCGTCGCAACCTCGAACGCCTGGATCGAGGTGGTGGAGAGCGAATACGGCGGCTTCCGTTCCATAGCGGCCACCATCGCGGTGGCCATGGCCGTAGTTCTGGCCGTCGACAAGAGCCGGCAAGCCGGCACGAAATAGACTCTGGAGACCAAGTTGGACTCGCTCGATGTGATCACCATCGGCCGCTCATCGGCCGACCTCTACGCCCAGCAGATCGGCACCGCGCTGGAAGACGCCCAGACCTTCTTCAAATCGGTCGGTGGCTGCCCGACCAATATCGCCATCGGCACCGCGCGGCTGGGTCTGAAGTCGGGATTGATCACGCGCGTCGGCGACGACCATATGGGCCGCTATATCCGCGCCCAACTCGATCGCGAGGGCGTCGCGACCCAGGGTGTCGTCACCGACAAGACCCGTCTGACCGCCCTCGTCCTCCTATCCGTCAAGGACCGCACCCAGTTCCCGTTGCTCTTCGTACGCGAGAACTGCGCCGATATGGCGCTCGACGAAGGTGACATCGACCCCGCCTATATCGCCTCCGCTGCCGCGGTTCTCATTACCGGCACGCACCTCTCGCGCCCCAATGTCGAAGCAGCCAGCCGCAAGGCCGTGAAGCTCGCCAAGGCGGCTGGCAAGAAGGTGATCTTCGATATCGACTACCGTCCGAATCTCTGGGGCTTGGCGGGCAAGGATGCCGGTGAGCAGCGCTATGTGGGCTCAGCCGAAGTCAGCAAACGCATCCAGACCCATCTCGCCGATTGCGACCTGATCGTCGGCACCGAGGAAGAGGTCGCCATCGCGGGCGGTACCGAGAACACGATCACCGCGCTGTGTGCCATCCGCGCCATCTCGAAAGCCGTGATCGTGCTCAAGCGCGGGCCGATGGGCTGCTCGGTTTACGACGGCGCGATTCCCGACACGCTCGACGGCGGCGTCAGCGGCGCGGCCTTCCCGATCGAAGTCTACAACGTGCTCGGCGCAGGCGACGCCTTCATGTCGGGCTTCCTGTGCGGCTGGCTGAAGGGCGAGCCGATCGCGACCTGCGCGACCTGGGCCAATGCCTGCGGTGCGCTGGTGGTGTCGCGGCTGATGTGCTCGCCGGAGAGCCCGACCTTCACCGAACTCCAGCAGTTCCTCAAGCATGGCAGCCCGCACCATGCCCTGCGCAAGGACGCGGCGCTCAACCACACGCACTGGGCGACGACGCGCCGGCCGCTTGAGATGCCGCATGGGCTGATGGTCTTTGCTATGGATCATCGCCGTCAGCTCGACGAGATGTTCGACCAGGCCGGTAAACCGCGTAGCCTGATCCCGAAGCTGAAACTGCTTGGCGTGCAGGCTTGTGAGCGCGTGGCCCAGGGCCGCTCCGGCTACGGGATGTTGCTGGACGGCAAATACGGACAGGATGCGCTGTTCCTGGCCGAACAGAAGAACCTATGGATCGCGCGCCCGGTCGAATTGCCCGGCTCCCGGCCGCTGGAATTCGAGGTCGGCAGCGATGTCGGTTCCCATCTGATCGAATGGCCCGCCACGCAGATCGTGAAATGCCTCTGCTTCTATCATCCCGATGACGATGCCGAGATGAAAGCCAAGCAGCAGCGTGAGCTGTTGCGCATCACCGATGCCGCCCGCACCCTCGGTCGCGAGTTGTTGATCGAGATTATCGGTACCAAATATGGGCCGATGGATGAGGCGACCGCCGCGCGGTCCATGACCGAGATCTACGCCCTTGGCATCAAGCCGGACTGGTGGAAGCTCGAGCCGCAGACCTCGCGCGCAGCCTGGAGCGCCGTGGGCGACGTGATCGCGAAGAACGATCCCTTCTGCCGCGGTGTCGTGGTGCTGGGCCTCGATGCTCCTGCCGAAGACCTGATCAAATCCTTTGAATTGGCGTCGGCAACGCCTGCTGTGCGCGGCTTCGCCGTCGGCCGCACCCTCTTCGCCAATGTCGCGCGCGAATGGCTGGCGGGCAAGGTCACGGACGACCAGGCCGTCGACGCGATGGCGAAGAACTTCGCCGCGCTGTGCGACGCCTGGATGAAGACGCGGAAGTAATTTAAATCGTCATTGCGAGGTCGGACGCATGCGCCCGACGCGACGAAGCAATCCAGGGCCGTGCATGAAGCCTGGATTGCTTCGCTCGCAATGACGATTTACTTTTTTAAAGCCGCCGCGCGGATCGCCGAGAGCGTGGTCCGCGTGGTGATGACTTCCGGGTCCATCCTCAATTCGATCACCGCGGCCTTGCGCGCGGCAACCGCTTCCTCGAAGGCCGGCGCGAAATCGGCGGAGCGCTCGACCTTGGCCGCGAAGGCGCCATAGCTGCGGGCCAACGCCAC
>CAZNZI010000469.1:0-10160 GCA_964577475.1 uncultured Rhodospirillaceae bacterium | reverse complement strand
TGCTCCGCTTCGGCAGCACCTATCTCGGCGACGACCTCAACTTGGCCGTCTCCGAGGCATTCACTTTTCCCGATCCGTCCAAAGCCACGCGGTAGACCTCCCGCGCGCGTTCGGCCGAAATCCAGCCTTCTGCGACATCGTGCGCCACCTGCTCGACGGTCCGTTCCGCCGGCGGGCCGTAGCCGCCGCCGCCACAGCAGATCGACACGATCGTTTCGCCGTCCTCGAGCTTCACCTGAGCGCAGGCCGACAGTTTTTCGAGCGACGAGTCGCGCTTGCGCTTCAACTGATCGGCGGCCCCGCCAGTACCGCCGCCGCGCACGCCGCGCGGCGCGTTGACGTTGCCGTCGCTGACATAGCCGACTTCGATCTCGCAGCCGATGGGACCGAATTCGACGCGCAGACTGGAAGCGCCCCGGTTGCGGCCGGCACCCTCGGTGTCGCGCAGCAGCCGGCGTTCATCGACGCGCAGCGGCTGATAGAGCTCGTCCTGCTCGATACTGTCGACCAGACACATGCCGCCGTTGCCGACATGGGTATAGGTCTGCCAGCAATCGCCCAGGGGCGTCGCGCCGCCGGTCGTGCACCCCAGGAAGAGCTGATTGACGAAACGCTCATTGGTGCGCGGATCGACACCAGACACGACCGAGTCCGCAGGCGGCAGGAAGCCGCCGAATTCCGCCGTGCCGAAGCCTTCGCCGAGCTGGCCGATCGCCAGCGAGACAGAGTGGGTCACGCGGTCGGCGACATTCGTGGTCGAGACCGAGCAGCTGGTGGGATGATCGGGAATACCGGCCACGCTGTTCTTCTTCAGCTTCATCTCGACGCGGCGGAAACTGCCGGCGTTGCGCGGCACGCTGCCGCCGACGCTATTGAACACGGCGACCAGCACGGCCGTGCGGCAGCAAGCCTCGGTCAGGTTGAGCCCGCAGGGCAGTGCATCCATATTGTCGCGCAGATCGACCGAGATGCGCCCCTCTTCTGGGATCGCTTCCACCGAGGCGACGATCTTGATTCCCTCGGGCGGCGTGCCGGGGATCGCGTCATGGGTGCTGGAGGCGGATGCCTTGCCCTTCGGTATCTTGCGAAGGCTTTCGGCCATCAACTGTTCGCTGTAGTCGAACCATTGGCCGGAAAATGCCTCCAGCTTGTCCCAGCCGACCTCGCGGCCGAGCGCCAGGATCTCGCGCTCGCCGATGCGGGCTGAGCCGATCATCGCCAGGAAATCGCCCTTCCATTGGCCCGGCACGCGAATGCGCAGCTCGCACATCCGGACGATATCTTCGATGTTCTCGTAATTGTTCTGGACCTTCACCGCGGGGAAAATCAGTGCCCCCTCGGCGTAGACGTCCTGGGCAGCGCCCATATAGGTAGTCGCCAGCGCGTTGCCGCAGTCGGCCTGATGGGCCTTGGTGAGGACGGTGAAGCGATGGATGCCCTCGTCGTCGATCACCGGCACCAGGATCGTATGATCGGCGGCATGCGAATTGCCGTGATAAGGCGAATTGTGCAGGAAGGCGTCGCCTGGCTTCAGCTTCGGGTGAAACTGCTTCATCGCCTTGGCCATCATGTCCGGCCCGACCAGGACGTGAATGGGCAGACTGTCGGCCGTCGCCAGCAACTCGCCCGACCCGGTCACGATACAACACGAGAAATCGCGCGCCCGGTTGAGCACGCCCGACCGGCCGGTGCGGAACAGCGTGTTCGTCATCTTGCGCGCGACACCCTCACACCGGTTGATGAGGATGGCCATTTCGGCGCCGTCGAGTTTCTGTGCCATGACGCTATGCCTTGACCGTAGCTTTGCGCGATGCCTTGGCCGCGCTGGTCGCTTTGGGTTTCACAACGAGATTGCTGGATGCCGTGCGCGTGAAGGTCGCGCCGGGTTCGACCACGATCGAGGTGAAAGGTGATTCGACGATCGCCGGCCCTTGCACCTGTTTGTCGACCGCCAGATCGCGGAACTCGAGCACCGGCACCTCCGCCCAACCGACCGACGCGAAATAGGCGCGGCGCGACCGCGTGCCAGCGCTGCGCACGCCGTTCTGCGAAAGGATGAGATCGGTATCCGAACTCGCCTTGCAGCGGACCGAGGCCCGCCAGGCGATGACCTCGACCGCCGAATCCGGATCGCGGAAGGCGAAAATCTGCTCGTGGGCGCGATGGAAGTTCTCTTCCAGCTGCCGCGCGCCACCTTCCGCCAGCAAGCGATCGATATCGACGGCGACGTCGATCTCCCAGACCTGGTGGTGATAGCGGGCTTCGACCGTGAATTCGATCTGTACGCCGCTCGTGTCCGAGGTTGCCGATTTGGCGAAGATATTGGCCAGGTCCCTGAGTTCGGCCACTACCTTGGCCGCGCCCTTGCGATCGAAGTCCTTCGTATGGGTGACGAAGATACGGCGGTATTCCCGGGTGATATCCGACACCCCGGCACCATAGGCGCTCAGGGCGGCACCGACTTCGGGAACGATCAGCGTGTGGCAGTCGAGACGCGCGGCGATCGCGTTGGCATTCAGGCCAGCCGCCCCGCCGCCGCCGATGATGGCGGCCTGGGCCGGATCGATGCCTTGGTTGACCGTGATATCGGCGATCGCCTGGACCATGTTCTCGGTCCACACGCTCATCACCGCCGCGGCAGCCTTTTCGAGCGGCATCTTGAGCGGCTCGGCCACGTCGCGCCGCACGGCCTCGGTCGCTGCGTCCTGCTGAAGGACGATGCGGCCGCCGAGGAAGTATTTGGGATCGATATAGCCGAGCACCAGCGCCGCATCGGTCACCGTCGCGCCCCTGCCGCCCGCCCCGTAGCAGGCCGGACCGGGAACCGCACCAGCGCTTTGCGGGCCAACATGCAGCACGCCGCCGCTATCGACCCAGGCCAGACTGCCGCCGCCCGCGCCGATGCTTTTGACATCGACGGAAGAGAAGCCGGTGAGATCGCTCTGGTAG
Organism: uncultured Rhodospirillaceae bacterium; assembly: GCA_964577475.1. Taxonomy (GTDB): domain Bacteria; phylum Pseudomonadota; class Alphaproteobacteria; order Rhodospirillales; family Magnetospirillaceae; genus JASHSH01. Next base: position 7,211 of record CAZNZI010000469.1, on the reverse strand, counting down.
GGGCGGCCCAGCCATGTCTCATGGGTGAAAGGCACGCGGCCGTTGCGGACCAGGGAGACGTCGAACGTCGTCCCGCCGGTGTCGAAGATGATCACGTCCTGGCCCGGCACCTCGGCTTCCGCAATGCGGGCGCCGGCGATCGGCGCCATCGACGGCCCCGAATTGATCGCCAGGATCGGCGTGCTGCGCACCTCAGCCACGTCGACCATCCCGCCCTGGGAGGTCAGAACCAGGATGCGGCCGTTGAAGCCCGCGTCGCGCAATTCCTTGGTGAGGCCCTCGGTATAGCGGTTCATCAGCGGCTTCAGCGAAGCATCGATGGAGCTGGCGATCGCACGCCGGTATTCGCGCAGCGAGGGATTGAGTGCGTGCGACAGCGTAACGGGCACGCCCGGCAAATGCTTGGCCAGAAGCTCGCCCACCTTGATCTCGTGCTCTGGGTTCACCACCGACCACAGCAGGCACACAGCCACCGCTTCGACCTGAAGCTTTCTGAGCTTCTCGGCGATTTCGATGACCGCCTTCTCACCGATCGGCTTGTGGACCTTGCCCGAAGCGACGATGCGGCCCGGTACCTCGAAGGTCAGCGCGCGCGGAATGAAGGGATCGGGAAACGGCACTTCGTGGTTGAAGGGCTCGATCCGTCCGCCTTCGCGCAGGACCAGGATATCGGGGTGGCCCTCGGTCACGAGCAGCGCGGTCTTCGCCGTCCGCTTGGTGATGATGGCGTTGATCGCATGCGTGGTGCCGTGAATGAAGGCGGAGCCGCGGCCCAATAAGGTCTTCCGGTCGACGCCGAAATGCTGAGCGGCGACGTCAAACGCTGCCAGCACGCCCTTCACCGGTTCGGTCGGAACGGTCGACGCCTTGAACATGAAAATACGGCCATCGTCTTCCTCGACGACCAGATCGGTAAATGTGCCGCCGGTATCAGTCGCAAACCGCATCTGTGCTTCTTCCCTCGATCGGCTTAGTAGGCGTGCCAGCCCCGGTCGACAAACACGATCGATCCGGTAACGGAGTCGGAGTCGGACGAGGCCAAGAAGACCGCCGCGCCCGAGAGCTCGTCCGGCTTCATCCAGACGCCGGGACCTCCGAACCGCTCGTCGGCGCGGCGCATCCATTCTTCGTTGGTGGCGCGATAGCCTTCATTGATCGGCGTTTCGGTGAAGCCGGGAGCGATCGCGTTGACTTGGATGTTGCGATCACGCAACTCAAGACCAAGGGTCTTGGTGATGAGATGAATCGCAGCCTTGGTACCGCAATACCCGGCAGAACCGGGAAAGCCGGTATGCCCGAAGATCGAGCCGATATTGATGATCTTGCCTTTCTTGCGCCGTTCAAATTCCGGCAGCACAGCTTGGCATAGGAAGAAGACGCCCTTGATGTTGGTGGCCAACATCGCGTCGAATTCGTCTTCCTTGGTCTTGCCGATTTCGCTGAGAAAATAGGAGCCGGCATTATTCATCAGAATATCGACGGTGCCGTAGGCTTTGATCACCGCAGCGATCACACGGTCGATCTCGGAGACTTTGGACAGGTCGGCCGCAAAGGCCCGCGCTTCGCCGCCCGATTTGCGAATCGATTCGGCGATCGCCTCACCCTTGGCCGCCGTGCGATTGACGACGGCGACCTTGGCGCCCTCCGCCGCATAGCGCCGCGCGATCGCCTCGCCGATGCCCTGCGATCCGCCGGTGACGATCGCTACCTGATTCTTCAGCCGCATGACCTCGCTCCTTCCTTCGCTTTAGGATCACCCGGCGCGCACATCGCGGTTGACGCGATCAAGCGCGGCGCCGAGGCGGGTCACCAGTGTATCAACCTGCTGGGTCGTAATGGTGAAGGCCGGCGACAGGGCGATCACGTCATTGGCGGGCAGAGCGCGCACGAGCAGCCCCTCCTCGATCGCCGTCTTCAGGACCTTGCCCGCGACACCCTTCTCGGGCGCGAAGTTGCGGCGGGCTGCTTTGTCTTCCACCAGTTCGAGTCCAACCATAAGGCCGCTGCCGCGGATATCGCCGACCAACGGATGATCCGCGAGGGCTGAACGCAGCTTGGTAATAAGATAGCGGCCCATCTCGCCCGCGCGCGGGACCAGGTTTTCGCGCTCGATGATGTCGAGATTGGCCAAGGCACAAGCCGCGACAGTCGGATGGCCGGACGACGTGAAGCCGTGGCCGAAAACGCCGAGCTTGCTCTTCTCAGCCTCGAAGGTGGACCATACTTTCTCACCCACGATTACGGCCGACATCGGCAGATAGCCGCTGGTCAACCCCTTTGCCGTCGTGATGATGTCAGGAACCACGCCGTAGCGGTGCGCACCGAACCAGGTGCCGAGCCGGCCGAAGCCACAGATGACTTCGTCGAGCACCAGCAAAACATCATGCTTGTCGAGCACCTTCTTGATCGCGGTGTAGTAGTCGTCCGGCGGCACAAGAACGCCGCCAGTGCCCATCACTGGTTCAGCGATGAAGGCCGCAATCGTATCGGCACCTTCCTCGCGGATCAGTTCGTCGATCTTATCCGCATAGTCGGCTGCTGTTAGACCGGGAAAATGATAGGCGTCCGGCGGATCGATATGCCGCACGATCGGCAACGGCAGATCGAACAGACGATGCACGCTTTCGAGGCCGGTCAGGCTGCCCGCTGCCACGGTCACACCGTGATAGCCGCGCCACCGGGAGATGAATTTCTTCTTTTTCGGTTTGCCGCGAAGATTGTTGTAGAGCGTGACCATCTTGACGGCGCTGTCGGCGGCATCCGACCCGGAATTGCCGAAAAACACGCGGCTCATGCCGCTCGGCGCCAATTCCAACACACGAGCCGCCAGCCGGGCCACCGGCTCGTTGGTCGCGCCGCTGAACGACTGGAAATAGTCGAGCTTCCGCATCTGCTGCTCGATCGCCTTGATGATCTCTTCGCGGCCATGGCCGACGTTCACGCACCACAAGCCCGCGGCACCGTCGATCAGTTCGCGACCGCGATCGTCTTCAACATAGATGCCTCGCCCCTTGTCGAGAACCAAGGGTCCGTCCTGAAGAATTGCGGATACCGAGGAGAACGGATGCAGATGGCTCCTCTTGTCCATCTCGGCAACCGACAGCGCGTTTTTCTGACTAACCACGTGCCCCCCTTCGGATGATCACCATATGCGATCTGCGATCGCACTTTGCCATGTATTTTATCCCTCGCGCAAGACGGTCCTGCCGACCCTAATGCGTCACGACCGCTCTACCGGGTGAGTTTGTATCCTCTTGTATTCAAGACCAGGTCATCCCACCGTCGAGATTGATCGCCTGTCCGGTCAGATTGGGCGCGCAGGCGAGATAGACCGCCATGTCGCCCATGTCCTCGGGTGTCTGAGCACGACCAGTCGGGATCGGTGCCAGCGCCACACGTTGCCACGTCGCGTCGCGCGTCTCGTTACCGCTCTGCCGAGCATCCAGCAGCTGCTCCCACATATGCGTACGTACGATGCCGGGGCAGATGGCGTTGACGGTGATGTTGTCTTTCGCCACCTCCTTGGCCAGCGCGTTGGTGAAACCCACCACGGCGAACTTCGACGCGCAATAATGCGCGAGATCGGCGTAGCCGACCTTGCCGGCCACCGACGCGACATTGATGATCGAACCGCCGCCAGCCTTTTGTAGTGCCGGTAAGGATGCCTTGCAGCAGAGAAAGACACCCTTCGCGTTGACGTCCATCACGCGGTCCCATTCGTCTTCCTCGAGCTTCGCGACCGTCGTCGCGCTGACGACGCCCGCGCAATTGACGGTGATGTCGAGCCGGCCTAGCGCGCTTTCCGTCTCAGCAACCATGTCCTCGACTTCTCCCCGGCGCGTGACGTCGACGCGGATAGCATGCGCCCGCCGGCCAAGACTGCGGACTTGCTCCGCGACCTCCTTGGCGCTCTGCAGATTGATGTCCGCTACCGCAATATCGGCCCCTGCCTCGGCCAGGCGCGTCACGATTCCCTGTCCGATGCCGCGCCCGCCGCCGGTCACATAGGCCACTTTTCCTGCCAAGCGCATCGGAACCTCCAAAAGATAGCTGGCCCGGCCGATGGCCGGACCAGCTTTTCAACAGACGATTACTTCTTCAGCATCACATCGAGCGGCACGGCCTTCGTCATCGTCCACTGGTCGCTGGACTTGACCTTGCCTTCGTGAATTTCCTCGATGATGTAGGTTGCCTGGTTCTGCGTGTGGATGTCGTGGGTGTAGGTTTTGCCACCCTCGATCGTCGGTTCATCCTTGAACTTCTCCAGTTCCGCCACGACCTTGTCCGGGTCAACCGACTTGGCGCGTTCGGCAGCGATGGCCCATTCCTGGATCACGATGTAGCCATCGAAAGCCGACTGGTTCGGCGGCGGTGCGCCATACTTCTTCGCATAGGCTTTGACCAGATCGTTGATCACGGGACGCGGATCATCGCCATGGACCGAGGCCTTGGCCGGGCTGAAGAAGTTGGACAGATTGGGGACGGCATCCAGCCAGTATGTACCGTCCATCGAGTTGCCACCGAGAATCGGGATGTCGATACCAGCAGCACGGATTTGACGGATTGCACTGGCCGCCCCGGGAACGTAGGAGCACAGCATGATCTCATCCGGCATCTTGGGCAGAGCCTTGATGCGTGTGATCTGCGACGCGATCGAGGTATCGGCGTTCTTGAACGTGTCCTTACCGAGGATCTGGCCGCCCATCTGGCCCATCATCCACTCATAACCGCCGCACAGGCTGATATCGTACTGAATGGTGGTGTCGAGCAGCATATAGCCGGTCTTGCCGCCATGTTTGTTGAAGGCCCACTCGGCCATGCCAGCGCCCTGCGCATAAGATACGCTTGACCCGCTGAACGAATGCGGACCCACACCCTGCGCGCCGGCCTTGATATCTTCCGCGCAAACGAAGAACGAGATCTTGCCGGCGTTCTCCGCCGCGAGTGCCGCGGGGGCGCCCATGTCGAAGTCGCAGCTGACGACCAAGAGATCGACGCCCTTCTCGATGAGCGACTGGCCGACCTTGGCAGCCTGCGTGGGCTCGGTCTTCGTGTCGCCCGACACGACTTCAATCTTCTTGCCAAGCACGCCGCCCTTGGCGTTGATCTCCTCGATCGCCATCATGGCGAAATTCTTGGCCGGCTTGTCGTAAGCTTCCATCCAGCCCGAATCCGCCATGGCGAAGCCGATCAGGATTTTATCTCCTGCGGCCTGTGACGGCGATGCCAGCCCCGCGACCAGGGCCGCGCCGGCGCAGAGCGCAAATAAACCGTGTCTGATAGTCATGTTACCCACCCTCCTGAACTAGTCAGATTGCCCGGACGATTTGGACGCGACGGATTGCGTCGCTTGAACCACGGCTTTCGTCCGAAACAATTTGAGCCGTGGCAATTGCAGTTCGCGGTCGCCCATGATGCCGGCGGGACGACGCACGAGGATCACGCACATGGCGATGGCGATCAGAAATTCTTCCATCCCGCTTGGCAGTTTTATGGTCGCGGTTCCGATCGCGAATCCCGCTTCGAGGCGGATCAGGATTTCGATGGCGGCCGACAGGACGATCACACCGACCACCGCACCTGACAGGCTGTGCATTCCGCCGACAACCAGCATCGTCAACGCGACGAAGGTAGTGCTGAGATAGAAAGCCTCGGGATTCACGATGCCGAGAAAATGGGCGTAGAGGTCGCCCGCGATGCCGACCACGAAGGCGCTGACTACGTAGGCAATGAGCCGTGAGCGGAAGGTGACAACCCCCACCGCCGTCACGGCCACCTCATCGTTACGCGCGGCCCGCAAGGCCAGACCGGCACGGGAGATCTTATGCAGATAGGCGATCAGAATCGCCACGATGGCCCAAATACCGGTGTTCCAAAGATTGACACCGGTTGGAATGCCGACCAGCGAGCCCTCGCCACCCGTGACCGAATTCCAGTTCGAGTAGACTACATTGACGATCGCCAGGAATGCGAAAGTCGCGATCGATGAGGCGACACCGGACAGGCGCATGATCACGAGGCCGGTGATGAGCGCTGCGACCGAGGCGGCCAGCGCCGAGGTCAGCGTCGCGGCCAGCATCGGCATGTGGGCGTGGATCAGGAAATCCGGCAGGCCGGGGATGGCCAGTTGCTTCGACATCGGCCGCATCGTCAGCCAGGCTGTCACATAAGCGGCGATCGCCATCAGGCCGATATGGCCGAAACTGATGATCCCCGAATTGCCGACGAAGATATAGATGCCGACGACCAGCACGATCATGATGAAGGCTTCGGCCACGCTGCGCTGGATCTCGGTGATACCCAGCGCGAAGGCGATCAGCCCGATCAGGATGACCAGCCCGATGAGGACGATCGGCGTCGAATGGCGCATGCCGATGTAGCGGGTTTGCGTCTTCATCAGATGCGCCCCCGGTGAGAATGAGGCGCGAACAATCCCTGGGGACGGACTAGCAGGATCCCGATCACGACGACGAAGACGAAGGCGTCGCGATAGGGCCGTGCTTCGATCGGTAGGATCACCTGTAGGGCGACGCTGATGAAGCCGATGATGAAGCCGGTCGAAACCGCGCCGGTCAGGCTGCCCAGGCCGCCGATAACCGTCGCGATGAAGGCCACCAACAGAATCGGCTGCCCCATCCGGATGTCGGCGACACCCGTCTGCGGCAGGACCAGAAGCGCCGTGAAGGCCGCCAGACCGCCGCTAATGCCGAAAGCAGCCATGATCACCCGATTCGCCCGCACACCCAGCATCTGCGCCATCTGGAAGTTCTCGGACGACGCACGCATCGCCATGCCGAGATTTGTGCGGCGCAGAAAGCCGACCAGTGCGGACAGCGCCACGGCCGTCGCGATGATGATCAGCACCTGCAAGATCGGGATGCGGATCGCGCCGACATTGAGTGGCTGCGTCAATTCGGCCCACAGGTTCATGGCAATCGGGCGGCTGCCATAGACCATCAACAGCAGGCTCTGGATGGCGCGGCCCAAGCCGAACGACGCAATCATCATCGTCGCGGGGTCCGAACCGCGCAGCATGCGGTAGAGGAAGACTTCCGATCCGATGGCCAGGAGAACGCCGATCAATAGAACGGTCGGCACCAGAAGCCACGAGGGCAGGCCACCGATGAACACGAGCGCCAACCCCTCGCCGGCCGGCAGCAGCATCGCGAAGACGCAGAAGGAAATGTAGTCGCCATGGGCGAAATTGACCA
>CAZNZI010000468.1:0-2953 GCA_964577475.1 uncultured Rhodospirillaceae bacterium | reverse complement strand
TCCCAGGCGGTCCAGCATCTTCTGATGCGATTTGTCGAGTACCGGCGGCGGCGTGACGTTGATGTTGCCGGTCCCGAGCAGAGTCTTCAGATCGCTGGTCGTCTTCTGATGGTCGGTGATCATCTGCGCTGCGAAGGCCTTGGTGGCGTCGTCCGACGCCTTCTGCTGTGCCATCTGGCTCGATTCGATCTCGAACATATCGCTGATGGCGACTTCGGTGACAAAGTCCTCAGTCGACGGGCTTTTGCCGACCACCGAATTGACGCCCGTCCGTTCCCCCGCCGATGTCTGGCCGAACGCCGGCGCCGCGAGAAGAAGGCAAACGCCTACGCCGGCAGCGATGCGGTTGAATGCCATTCGACACTCCTCGGATTGATGTACCGCACACACAACGGCGCAGGGTGGTCGAGGTTCCGGCGCGGCGCCGTGTCCGCGGTCCAGGGATGCCGCCGGTCAGCGCCGCTCGTATCGTCCGATCAGGAGTCCGCGGGCCAGGACGTGGTCGCGGATGGCGGCGACCACTTGGCGGCGTGAAGGCGGGTCGCCCAGGGACGGACGAGAGTCGAGCGCGAAGACCTGAAAGACGTAGTGATGGACCCCGTGGCCCTTCGGCGGGTCGGGCGGCAGGTATTGCGGTTTCAGGAACGAATTCCGGCCCATCCTCAATCCTGCGCCGCGGCTCAGCTTGCAGGGTATGTCGCCTTCCGCCAGTTCGTGATCCCGGCCCGGGAGGTCCCACACGATCGCATGGACCAGAGGCTCGGGCATGGGCGCGTCCGGATCTTCGACGATCAGAATGATGCTTTCAGCCCGGGAAGGAACGTTGCGCCATGCCAGTGGCGGCGAAGTTCCCGTGCCGTCGGCGGTAAAGCGGGCCGGCAGTTCCTCCCCGGGGTTGAAGGCCGGGCTGCTGACGGCGATCGCATTGCGCACGCCCATCATGCTGTCGGCATTGAATATCAGTTCGGACATACCGGCCCGCACCTTGCGGAGCGCGTGACCCATCTCGTAGGGGATTTTCTCGAGCATTGGTTTCCACCGTGCGCGCGCTTGTTTTCGCATCTTTTCCCTGCGGCGCCTTAAGCGGGTTGATGGGAATCGCATGAATTACCAAACGGTGAACTTCAGAATCCCAGCTAAAACAACCATGCCGATCAGGCCGGCAACAAACGCAGCGCGTTGCCAGCGTCTGCGCAGGAGGATTTCGCCTTGGCGTGCTTCTTCTGCCGAAAGGGAGACCGATTTGATGCGCTGTTCAGCCATCGCGTTCTTTCTATGGGAAGAACGAAATTCCCATCGGCCTCGTTTCCCACGACCGGCTGTGAGCCGGTGATCAATGTGCGACGGCGATCATAGAAAGACCCCAACTTCGCCGATCAGCGCCGCGCTAGAAGAAACGGGAGACGGTGCATCGCCTATCGAAAGACGGCCCGGCTGCATCGCGAGGGCGGGGGCAAATAATGAGGAGGCACTCATGCCAACCTATAGAATCAATTTTCTTGACGGGGATGATCGAATCAGCGCGCATCACGACTTCGTGACGGAGAAAGATGCGTCCGCCATCCTGATTGCCGATTGGCTGTTCGATGCCTGTTCGGACACCTATGTGGATTACGAGCTCTGGTGCGGAACCCGCCGCTTCATACCGCTGACGCAGATGGGAATCAGCGGCGCCAGTCTGGCATTCAGAAGCGACAGGGAGGAAATGCACGCGGTTCAGGAGATCGTGGTGGATTGCGAGCATGTGCTGCTCGACAGCGCGCATGCGGTCGCGCGCAGCCGTCAGCTTCTACAGGCGACAACCAAGCTGGAAAACATGTTGTCGGCCCGGAAAGCGGGCTAGCAGTCCCATCTGTGGTCGTTTCGCCCGGCCGATCGCGGGATCGGGTGTGCGACGCCTGCGCGGCCGCCACCGCAACTGGCGCCCCGGCGGCGGACGGGATGGCCACCGCGTCCCGTCCGGTCGGCCTCTTTAGGGGACGATCACCAGATTGGTGAATCCGCCGTTGCGGAAATGCGATCCGTCGAGCGCCTTGTTGACCTCGGTGAGCGGGAAACGGACGTGATCGAACACGGAGAGATCGAGCGTGCCCGCTGCGGCCATCGCGGCCAGCGCCTGCGCATCGCCGATCGGGAACCAGTTGCTGCCGATGAATTCGATCTGCTGGTCCATCATCCAGTGCACATCCATCACGGTCTTTTCGCCGACGCCGCTGACATTCACGGCACGGCCGCCGCGGCGGAGCGCATAGACCGCATCCATCAGAAGCGTTCCCGAGGCGCCCGGTCCCAGGCAATCGAGGACCGCATCGACGCCGATCCCGCCGGTCAGGCTCCTGGCCCAATCGGCCACCGAACGCCCCTGGCCCTGCGGCAGGATTTTGATCCGGTCGGGTGCCAGCTTCTTGACCTGTTCGATGCGGTCGAGATCGCGGGCGGTGCCCAGGATGCGCGTCACGCCTTGCCCGAGCGCGATCAGCGTGGCGCCCAGGCCGAGGGTCCCGGTGATCCCGTTGATCAGGATGGTGCGGTGGGGCGCGATGCCGGCCTTGCGCAATCCGGCATAGGCGGTGCCGAGATAGCCGAAGCGCGCGCCTTCCTCGAAGGTCACGTTCCCCGGAAGGATGACCAGGTTGCGCTGTGGCGCGGTGATGAACTCGCCCATGCCGCCATGAGGATAATCGTCGAATTGCCGCTGCGAGTCCGGGCCGAAGCCGAAATAGCCGCGGAAGGTGAAGTTGATGCAGTTGATCGCGTCGTCGGCGGTGCACGCCGGGCAGGAGCCGCAGGAGAGTCCCGGCGTGGCATAGACCCGGTCGCCGGGTTTGAAATGCTGGACGCCGGCGCCCACTTTCTCGACGACACCGGCGATGTCGAGACCGAAGGTCGCCGGAAGCTGCGGCAACGGCAATTCGGGAAACCAGTCGCGCCAATGGGCCAGCACATTGCGCAG
>CAZNZI010000467.1:0-3405 GCA_964577475.1 uncultured Rhodospirillaceae bacterium | reverse complement strand
CATCGCAAGGAACGACAACACGCCGATCGTCACGAGGAGAAGGACGAAGGCATAGGGCGCCCAGATCCTCTGCGACGACGATGGCAAGCCGTGTTTGCGCCGGAGATGGGTGTATGAGTCCTCTCGCGTCCGCCACACTCTTTTGTACCGGAACGGCAAGAGGGTCATTCCCGTTTTTTTTTCATGCGATGCATTGGTCACTATGGAGGCGCATGATGAACCGGTTGGCGTTCCTGACCGTCGCGGCACTGAGCATTGCGGCCCTGACGGCGCAATCATCGGCCTATGCACAGAGCGGCACGGGCAATTCGATCGGCGGCACGCGGGACGCGGAAGGCGCGACCGTCCCCAATACCGGCGGCACGACACCCAGTACCAACAGCGCCCCGGACGCCGTGACTCCGGACAACGCTGCGCCGGGGGTCGTGACTCCCAAATCGCAAACATCCCGCTCGCGCAACGCCAATCCCAACGATTGCAGCGCCGGTGCCAAGACGAACAGCGGCGCACCCTGCGCGACGCCCGACAGCAAGATGGCGCCCACGGAAAAGATGGGGCATTGAGCCGTGGCGGCAGGAGGTGCCGCCTCGCCCGCCCGCCGGATCGAGAAAGCCAAGGCCGAGGCAGCACGATGCGAACGCTGTCCGCTCTACCGGCATGCGACACAAACCGTGTTCGGCGAAGGGGCCGTCGGCGCCGCGATCATGATGGTGGGTGAGCAGCCGGGTGACCAGGAAGATCAGACCGGTTCGCCCTTCACGGGACCGGCCGGCCGCATCCTCGACCGTGCTCTGGACGAGGTCGGCCTGAAGCGGCGGTCCGTCTATCTCACGAACACTGTCAAGCATTTCAAATACGAACGGCGCGGAAAAAGGCGCATCCACCAGCGGCCTCGCACCGATGAGATCAAAGCCTGCCGGTGGTGGCTCGATCTCGAATTGACAATCATCCGTCCCAGACTCGTGGTGGCCCTGGGCGTCACGGCAGCCTCGGCCCTGGCCGGGCGGCCGGTCACCCTGTCACGCCTGCGCGGGCGCGAACTCACCTTGGCCGGTATGCGCGGCATGGCGACGGTTCACCCTTCGTCGATCCTGCGCGTGCCCGATGAGGAAGCGCGCCATGCCGCTTATGCCCAGTTCGTCGCCGATCTGAAAAAGGCGGTCAAGCTGGCCGACGCCTAATGCGTCTTCCGCCGGGTGCGGCGTTTCGGATAATCGGGCCGCTCCCCTTGATCGGTCTTGCCCGGCAGATCGCCGAGCGACTCCACCGCTTCGATCGGTTCCACCAGTTCGCCGCGGGCGGCTTCGCCGGAACCATCGGCCATCGGATTGGGCTTGGTGGCGAAACGCTGATTGTCTTCGATCGCGACCAATTCCTCCGCCATTTGCCAATGCGCTTCGTCGCGCCCATCGGGCCGGCCTTCCTCGATCCAAAGCTGGTAGGCTTTTTCGCGGGTCCGTTGTTCGCGGGTCGGCTGGCTTGCTCCGGTGGACCGACGCGAACGGCCGGCACCGGCCGTGGTCGGCGAGAACGACGGCGGGTCGCTCGCGTCCATGCTCTGCGCCGAGGCTTCGTCGATATCCTCGCTGGTCTTCCGCCGTTCGCGCGACGGTTCTTGATCGTGTCGATTAAGCGTAGCCGGTGCCATGGCAAATCTCTCCTGAGAGCCTATGGCCGGTACAACGTCCGGAAGTCTCTAACGTTCCGATGTTTCAGCGAAAAACCGTGTACGGGGTTACGCGGCCGACGGGGCGCGATCGACCTGCGCAGCACCGAACTTGGCGAGCGTCCGCTCGATGACCGCGCGGGGCAGATCCTTGGCGATGAACACAAGCCGCGTGCGCCGGTCGTCGGTCGGCCAAGCAGGCAGGGTGCTGGGCGGATGCAGGAGATGCTGGACGCCATGCACGACCACCGGCCGTTCGGGATCGCGCGCGGTTTGGACTATGCCTTTGAAGCGAAGCAGCCTGTCGCCTTGCAGCGCAACCAGGTAATCGAGCCATTGGGAGAACGCGGCCCAGTCAAGGGGACGATCAATGGTGACGGCCATCGTCTCGTAGCGGCCATGAAGGCGCTCGTGGTCGTGGTGATGATGGTGATCACCGTCGCAACCCGCATGGCCGCAGGGTTCGCCATCCGCCGCGATGAGCGCTGCCATACGCGCCAGCCAATCGGTCGGACGACCCTCGGCATCGAACACATGATCGAGGGACACCCTGCCGCGATCGGCGACCGTCATCGGTGCCATCGGCGCGAGCGCGGCGACCTGAGCGCGGAGATATGCAAGGCCGCCCTCTTCCGCCAGATCGGCCTTGGTGATCAGAACCCGGTCCGCCGCCGCGATCTGCTTTGCGGCCTCGGGGTAATTCGCCAGTGAGCGCGCGCCGTTCACCGCATCGACCGTCGCAACCACGCCATCGACGCGGTAGCGCCCGGCGAGTTCGGGATCGGCCATCAGCGTATGCAGGATCGGCACCGGGTCGGCGAGGCCCGTGGTCTCGATCACGATCCGGTCGAAGGCGCTCGGCCCCAAGCGCAGCTCTATACCGCGCAAGGTCTCGGCCAGATCGCCGCGGATGGTGCAGCAGATGCAGCCGCTCTCCAGCACCATCAACCGTTCCTGGCCCGTCTCGATGAAGAGATGATCGAGGCCGACTTCGCCGAATTCGTTGATCAGAGCCAGCGTGCCCGCCAAGCCGGGCTGGCGCAGCAGATGGTTGAGCAGCGTCGTCTTCCCGCTGCCCAAGAAGCCGGTCAGCACCGTGACGGGAATGCGCTCAGGCACGTTCATAGATCACACGGCCTTCGAAGAAGGTGGTGCTGACCTTGGTGTCGGCCAGATCCTTGGGCGGAATCTCGAACAGGTTGCGGTCGAGCACGATCATATCGGCCGACTTGCCGATCTCGAGCGAGCCGATGATGCCGTCGAGGCCGAGCACCTTTGCGCCATTGATCGAATAGATTTCGAGCACCGTTTCGAGATCGAGCGCCTGTTCGGGCCAGAGTGACACGCCGGGGAAATCGCCATTGGGATTCTGCCGCGTCACCAGACCCTCGATGCCCTGCCATGGATCGGGGTTGGGCATCACCGGCCAATCGGAGCCGCCGGCCATCAGCGCCCCCGCCTGTTTCAGGTCCTTGTTGGGCCAGAAGCGCAGGGCGCGTTCCTCGCCCATGGTCTGCTTGTGGCCTTCGAGGAAGACGGTCGGGTACCAGATGTTCGGCGAAAGATCGGCGGCCACGCTCAACTCGGCGAAGCGCGCGATGTCGTCAGGCCGGATATAGCTGGCATGGGCGATATGGTGGACCAGCTTGGTCGGGCCATTGAAGCTGCGCACCACGTCAATCGCATCCAAGGTCTGCGTCACCGCCGCATCGCCGGCGCAATGGATCTTCACGGCGATG
>CAZNZI010000466.1:0-4756 GCA_964577475.1 uncultured Rhodospirillaceae bacterium | reverse complement strand
GAAGACACTGTCCCCAAGGTCGGCATCTTGGACCGTGCCAAGATCGTCAAACGGCGTTTGGACCTCACCTTTCCGAACGACATTCTCAGGGCGGCGAAGCCCCTTCCACGGCAGAAAGGTGCGCCGCAATCGGTTCTCTTTACCGCCTTGCCGATGTCGCCGCACCTGGAGCGTTGGGTCACATTTCTCGACGAGTTTCCGAATCCGTTGAGCGGCTTTTATATGCTGCCGCTCGAAGTGATCGATATATTGAGCAAGCTGACCCCCTCGACCGAGGGCGAATCCCGCCGTGTTTGGCGCGCGCTCATCTCGCAGGAAGCGGCCAGCGGTTTTCGCCAGATCTTCGAGTCCGGTGGGAAGCTGATCGTTACCCGCCTGACCCAGCGGGCCGCCTCGCCTCTGACGCCCGTAGCCGAAGCGATGCTGATCGAGCGAGAGTTACGCTCGTCGATCAGCTACATCAAGCGTCTCGGCTTCAGTGATGCCGACCGGTTGGATGTCGTGGTTCTGGCCGATCCGGCGGTGATTCGCGCCATCGACGACCGGGATTTGCCGGCGACGACGGTCACGACCAATACCCCGTATCAAGCGGGCGTCCTCCTCGATCTGGGGGAAGTCGGCCGCGAAGACAGTCCCTTTGCGGACGTGCTATTGGGCCTCTGGGTTGCCAAAAAGCGCAAGCCATCGATGACCTTGCCGACGATCCGCATCGCACAGCAGATGCGAATGACATCGCTTCTGCGGTGGAGTGCGGCGGGAGCTTTGGCGTTGACGCTTCTGTCGGTCTACTACACTGGGTCGCTGATTGCCGCATACGTCGGCAGCGGCCAGGAAATCGACCAGCTCTCTGCCCAGTTGACCAAAGGAAACGCTCGATTGGCGACCGAGCTGGATCGGGTTAAGAGCTATCCGATCCATCTGGACGACCTGACGCAGGTGGCTGAGGTTGAGAAACACCTCACGCGAAACGAGTTGGATGTCGGTGCGACTGCCAGAAAAATCGGCACCGCATTGGGCGGCGATGGCCGCGTCACGAAACTGACCTATGAGCTTCGCCAGGCGACGGGTCGGGCTGCCGGAGCGAAAAAGACCGATCCGAACGCCGAGCTGGCGGCCTATGAGATCCATATTGTGGTCAGGTTCAGCTCGACAGCCGACCCCAAGCCCGACTCCCAGATTTCGATCCAGCGGGCCAAAGCGATCCTGGTCCGGCTGGCCGCACAATTTCCCGGCTCGGAGGTGCAGGCGGTGCGCTTGCCGACCGACCTTGCGATGAATCAGCTTCTCGAAGGAACGGGATCCGAGACCTTGAATGCGAATAAGGCGCCGGGCGCGAATGTGCCGACCGCTGAATATGTGATACGGACGAGCGTCTGATGGCTATGTCTCCCAAAGACGTTCTCAACCAGTGGCGCGCGTTGCCGCGCATTCTGCGCATTATCGGGATCATCGCCGCGGTCGACATCGTCGTCGTGCTGTACTCTCTTCTGTCGCTGGAAGACGATGTCGGGGATCGGACCGCGAAAATCGACCAACTGAAGTCGCAGCTTGCCGACCTCGACAAGAAGGTCGCGTCCACCCGGAAGGAGATCGAGCAATTGCCGGATCTCCGCAAGCTCTATGACAAGGCGATTGCCAATGGTGTTCTGGCTGATCAAGACCGCCTCAAATTCGTGACGCTGGCGCAAGACTTGGCGAAAGACCGCCACCTGACCGATTTTCATTTCAAACTGTCGCCCGAAGTCTCGTCGACCATGGCGGGAACGACCAAGTACCGTATGGTTTCGACCAATGTCAATTTGACGAATACCGGGTTGATGGGCGCCGAGGTCGTCGATTTTTGGAATGAGGTTCTCTCCAAGTCGCAATCGCACTATCTGATCACGAAAGCCTCGATCGAGCGCACGCCTGCCGAACTCAATGACGTCCTGTCCAACATCAAGGCCGGCACGGCCGCCGCCCTGGTCAAAGCCGAGCTCGAATTCCAGCTCCAGACGATGCGTGAAACGGTCGAAGCCGAGATTGCCGCCAAACCGGCTGCCGCGCCGGCACCGGCTGCTGCTCCCGCTGCGAACAAAGCCACAGGAGCGGGACAGTGATCCGCAGTTTCCGCTTCTCCGGTGCTGCCGCTCTTTTGTCGGTTCTTGCCGTCGTTGCCGGGGTGAACGTCGCAAACGCCCAGGCGACCGATGCAGCGGGACCAACCCAGGCCGTGCCGGCAACGCCAGCGACTGCACCGGCCTCGAAGCCAACTCCGGAGCCTCCCGCTGCGGCCTCGGCTTCTGCCCCGCTCCCCGCCGTGGCTTCCGCGCCGGCGTCCGCCGAAGACGAAGCCAAAGAGACCGCCGCCGCACCGAAGATTCCGTTTCCGGCGCTCTTCTTCTGGCCGGATGAGACGGCGTCCATCGCCAAGGCGATCGAAGAGCATGATCACCCGCCGGCGTCGGAATTGGCGGCAAAAGCTCAAGCGCTTGCCGCTGAACAGGCGGCTATGGATATCCTCCGCCCGCGTCTTCCCAACGTCTATGTCTCGGCCATTCTCGATTTCGGCAACGGCGATTGGACCGTCTGGGCGAATGGCCTGCGCGTCACGCCCAATAGCCAATCGCCATTGTTCCGCATCGTCGCGGTCCGCGGGAATTCGGTCGATATCGTGGTCCCGGGCGATGATGGCGGACGGTTCGTGCTCCAGCCCTATCAGACATGGCGTTCGCGCCAGAAGGATGTGGTCGAGGGTATCGTTCCGTGAGCATTTCACCGTTGGAAGTACACGGCGTATCGGCCGGCTACGGAAAGCGTACCGTCATTTCCGGAATAGAACTCGCTCTCAAAGAGGGCGAAGTGTTCGGGCTGATCGGCCTGAACGGCGCCGGGAAGACGACGCTCATCAAATCGATATTGGGTCTGGGCGAGATCAAGGGCGGCGCGATTTCGCTATTCGGTCAGCAAGTCGGTCCTCCCAAGGCCCGCGCCAAACTGGCCTATTTGCCCGAAAAATTTCAACCCTCGTCGCTACTCCGCGGGTGGGAGTTCATCGAGCTTACGCTTGGCTATTTCCATCTGCCGCTCGACCGCGACAAGGCGCGCGCGTTATGCGAAGGTCTCGATCTGGACTCGCATGTGCTCGAGCGCAATGTCCGCACCTATTCGAAGGGTATGGGGCAGAAATTGGGACTGGTTGCGACGATTCTGACCGGATTGCCGCTTCTGATCCTCGATGAGCCCATGAGCGGCCTCGATCCCAAGGCGCGGATCATGCTCAAGGACCGGCTCATCGAATACAAGGCCGCAAGCCATACGGTGTTTTTCTCGTCGCACATCCTCGCCGACATCGAAGAGATCTGCGATCGGATCGGCATCATCCATGGCGGCGCTTTGATATTCCTGGGTACGCCGGCCGAATTGATTGCCCGGCACGCTGCGCCCAGCTTGGAACGGGCCTTTCTCTCGGCAATCGACCAAATCGACAAGATGGGCAGCCGGGCCTAGGCCGGCGCTAGAGGCGGTCCGTCAAGCCGAGAGCTTGTCATCGGACCCAGCAGCAACGCGCTCGATGTCCGAGCGGGTCAGGCCGATATCCTTGAGCTCGCGGCTGTCCATTCGGGCCAGCATGCTTCTGTCCCGACCGCTTTCCAGCCGGTCGAGAATCCAATCCATCAAGCTGATCAAATACTTGTCAGCCGCACGAGTCAGGGATGAAAAATGATCATCCGTGACATGACCGGAATTCAGGGTGAAGGAAGGAGTGGCAAAACGCTGGTTCATGGCCTTTTTCTCCACAGGGAGAAGATGGCCTGTAATTTGTGCGGACTTGATCGGAGGCGCAAACGAGCATATTTCATAGAAATGATGAGAAAAACTTAGCCTTCCCCGGAGCGCCCATGGTTCGCCGCCTTCCCCCCCTGAATGCCATGCGCGCCTTCGAAGCGGCCGCGCGATTGGGCTCCTTCGTGCGTGCCGCCGATGAGCTGGCGGTCACCCCGACGGCCATCAGTCATCAGATCAAAGGATTGGAAGACACGCTCGGTGTGGAGCTGTTCATCCGCCTGCCGCGCGGGCTGCGTCTCTCGACCGCAGGTGCCGCCTATCTTCCCGAATTGACCAAAGGCTTCGATGCTTTGGCCCGCGCCGGCGAAAGGCTGTCGGATGGCGCGCTGTCCGGACTGCTGCACGTCAATACGCTGGCGAGCTTCGCGCATTGCTGGCTGGTTCCGCGCATCGTCAACTTCCAGCGCCGTTATCCCGAAATGGATGTGCGCGTCAGCACTGCGGTTCGACATATCGACTTCATGGAAGAGGACGTCGACGTTGCCGTGCGCTATGGCAAAGGCGTCTATCCCGGCTTGCGTTCGATCAAGATCATGGAGGAGGAGGTCTGTCCGGTGGCGGCGCCGAGCGTGGCTTTCGGCGACCCGCCGCTCAAGGAATGGTCGGACCTCAAGCAGCACCACCTGATCCACGACTATGCGGCCGACGATGCCGAACCCTGGGTGAGCTGGCCCGTTTGGCTGCGCCGCGCCGGGATGGATGACAAAATCGATCCGATGCGTGGTCTGGCCTTCGACAACAGTGCATCTCTGGTGGAGGCTGCGGTGCGCGGCCACGGCGTGGCGCTCGGACGCAGCGCGCTGGTTGCCGAACATGTGCGGGAGGGACGGCTGGTGCCGCTGTTCAACGCGCGACATCCTGCCGACTACGCCTATTTTGCCGTCGCGCCCGAAGCGTCGGCCGATCATCCGCGCGTTCAGGCGTTCGT
>CAZNZI010000465.1:0-3337 GCA_964577475.1 uncultured Rhodospirillaceae bacterium | reverse complement strand
CGTCGCCGCCCTTGCAGCCGAAAATTCCGGCAACCTGCTCGTCGCCAATCGTCTTGCCGTTCTTGATTTCCGTGCTCCACGCCGAGAAACCGGCGGCATTCGCAACGCCGGCGCTGAACATGCTCAGCGCTGCGACGGCTGCAATGGTGAATCTACGCATAGGCTTGTGCCTCCCGTTGAGTTGACCGGGTGTTGGCCCCAATTCAACGCCCCGGCGGACTATAGCCCCTGGACGGCCCGAGCAGAAGGCCGCGCCATGTTTCGGCTCTGTTTCGAATCAAGGACAAATGGACAGGTCCGGAACAGCAATTCTATACTTTTTGGCGATTTCAATTTTACACGCGGCGGCCGCGAGAGACCGCGCCTAGAAGAAGTCTTAGGGACAAAGAAACGGCTTCGTCATGCCCCATGTTCTGATCGCCGGGAAAATCCATCCGGATGGCTATGCCGTCCTGCGCGCGCGGCCGGGGCTCACTATCGAAGACATGACCGATCTCAGCGCCGAGGCCTTCCTGGCGCGGCTTCCCGAAGCCGATGCGCTCCTGATCCGCACCGCCCCCCTGCCCGCGGCCGCCATTGAGCGCGCCGCCAAACTGCGCATCGTGTCGCGCCATGGGGTCGGCTACGACAACGTACCGCTGCCGGCCCTCACGGCACACGGCATTCCCTGTGCTGTGGTCGGTAATGCCGGCTCGGTGGCGGTGGCTGAGTACACGGTGATGCTGATGCTGGCACTTTCGAAGCAGATGGTCAGCTTCGACCGCGGCGTCCGATCCGGCGACTGGCTGATCCGCAACCGGCTCAATTCCGGCGATCTCGAAAACCGCACGCTGTTGATCCTCGGCCTCGGCCGCATCGGCCGCGAGGTGGTGAAGCGCGCCGCCGGTTTCGACATGCGGATTCTCGGCTACGATCCGGCACTCCCCGCCGTCGAAATCGACAAGCTCGGCGTGACTCCGGTGACCGACTGGCGCGCCGCTCTGCCGGAAGCCGATTTCGTGTCACTTCACGTACCGCGTTCGCCGGCCACCGAGCACATGATCGCTGCGCGCGAATTGGCAGCGATGAAACCCTCCGCCTATCTGATCAATGTGGCGCGCGGCGGGCTGGTCGATGAGAGGGCGTTGAACGAAGCGCTGGCTGCGGGGAAGATCGCGGGCGCCGGCATCGATGTGCTGGAAGACGAACCGCCGGCAGCCGATCACCCGCTGCTGAAAGCCGACCGTATCCTCCTGAGCCCGCACATCGCGGGCCTGTCGGAGAACGCAGCGATCCGCCTGAGCGTCGCCTCGGCGCAAAACGTCCTGGCCGCGCTTGACGGCACGCTCGATCCGAGCCTCGTGGTCAACCCCGAGGTGCTGAAGCGCTAGGCGACGGCAGCCCCCGGATCGGGCAGACGGTGCTTGGGCTGCACGCCGTCTTCGCTGACGCCGAGGATCGTCTGGTCGAAGTCGACGATCGATCCGGTCATCAATCCGGACTCGTCACAAGACAGGAAAGCGATCGCCTTGGCGACTTCGGCAGGCTTCAGCAGACGGCCGAAGGGGCGGCCCTTCTCGGCCTTCTTCAGCCAGTCCTTCGACGCATTGTGATACTTGTCCTGGATGCGCTGCTCGCCGGGCGAGTCCATCCAGCCGATATTGAGCCCGTTGACGCGAATGCGATCCGGCAGCATGGCGAAAGCCGTGTTGCGCGTCAGTGTCGCCAGCGCGCCCTTCGATCCGCAATAGGCCGAAATGAAGGGCTGGCCGCCATGGCCCGAGACGCTGAGCACATTGACGATGGTGCCCCGCGTCTTCTCGCGCCGCATGACCTTCAGCGCGTCCTGCATCAGGAAGTAGGGCGCGCGTGTGTTGACGGCGAACATCTCGTCGAACAGTTCGGGCGAGGTCTCAAGGATGTTGCCGCGGTCGGAGATGGCGGCGGCGTTGACCAGCGCATCGAGCTTGCCAAAGCGCTTGTCGGCCTCGGCCACCACCTTGCGCACGTCCTTGATCTTGCCGAGATCGGCCTGGACGAAATAGGTCCGCGTGCCGCCTGCGGTGAGATCGGCGGCGACCGCCTTGCCGCGATCGGCATTGCGCCCGCAGATGACGATACCCGCCGCGCCACGATCGGCGAACAGGCGCGCGGTGGCTTCGCCCAGCCCCTGGGTGCCGCCGGTGACGACGGCGATCTTGTTGGCGAATGCGCCGTCCTTTTTATTGATCATGCGTCTCTCCCTGCTGCGCCTTGTTGGCGCGCGTTATTCGACAATCGAAAATCCGGCGCTCCTGAACGCCTTGGTCAGATGCTCCTGGCCCTTCTTCGAATATTCGAAGGGCGGCGCCTTCTTCGGATCCTGTTCGGCCTCGACCACGACCCAGCCCTTGTAGTTGATGCCGGCCAGCACATTGGCGAAGGCGCCATAGTCGATGAAGCCATCGCCCGGCACGGTGAAGACACCCTCCAGGATCGCGTCGAGGAAGCTCAAATCCTTGGCGCGCGCCCGCTTCAACACATCAGGCCGGATATCCTTGCAGTGGACATGGACGACACGCGCGGCATGGCGGCGCGTCACCGCCAGCCAGTCTCCGCCCGCATAAGCCGAATGGCCGGTATCCACCAGAAGCCCGACAGCCGGACCGGTCGCGGCCATCAGCTCGTCGATCTCGGCATCGGATTCGACCACCGTGCCCATGTGATGGTGATAGGCCATTTTCACGCCGCGCTTTTCCATATGCTCGGCGAGCGCCGTCATGTTCTCGCCGAATTTCTTGAAACGCTCAGGCGTCAGGCGCGGGCGGCGCGAAACCGGAATGTTCTGGTCGCCCTGCACCGTGCCGGTGGTCTCGGCATAGACCAGCACGGGCGCACCGAGTTTGGCGAAAGTGTCGAGCTGGGAATCGATCCGCTTCTTCTCCTCCTCGACCGAAAGTTCGAGCAGCCGGCCCGAGAACCAGCCCGAGACCAAGCTCAGCTTGTGCTTCTTCAGGATCGGCCCCAGCACCTTCGGGTCCATCGGGAACTTCACGCCCGTCTCGGTGCCCGAGAAACCAGCCGCGCGGCTTTCCTTGAGGCAGGTCTCCAAGGTCGTGTCGCCACCCAGTTGCGGCAGGTCGCTATTGGTCCAGGCGATCGGCGCAACGCCCAGTTTGATCGGTCCACCCTTTGGTTTTTCCTGGGCCATAGGTCAGACTCCCACGCGCTGCTTCTTGCGGTTGCTCTCATGCTCGACCTTGGCAGCCCGCACTTCGGCGCGCTTGCTGACCTCAGGCACGCCCACATCCCACCAGGCATCGCCCGGCGTCCAGGTATAGGCGTCGACCTTGATGTGAATCACGGTGGTGCGATCGGC
>CAZNZI010000464.1:0-4447 GCA_964577475.1 uncultured Rhodospirillaceae bacterium | reverse complement strand
CATCGCCGGTATCGCGCGCCAGGATGCCATGCATCTCGGCGACGCGCTGGCCCAGCCGGGCCGCCATCGGCGTGTAAGCCTCGTGGACCTCCACGGGTTTCTCGCCGCCCTCGGGCGGTTTGGTCGCGACCAGCGGCTCGTCGATATAGGTGCGCAGGAAATCGAGCGCATGGTCCCAGCCATTGCCCTGGTTGCGCACGAAGGCCTGGACGATGCCGAGCGCCTTGCGCCTTCCGTCGCCCTGAACATGCTCGATGCCACCCAGGAGTGGCGGGGTGGAGGCGAAGCCTTGGGCCGTCAGATAACGGCACATCTCGAATTCGGGATGCGTGCCGGCCGCCAGTTTGCGGTAGAGCTTCAGGACGAAGCGGTCACCGATCAGGATCGACGAATTGCTCTGCTCGCCGCCGGCCCGCTTGATCTCCAAATCCGGCACGAGTTCGAGAGCCGCCACGCCGCTTGGGGCGGTGAATTCGATTGCACCGCTCTCGACCGGAATCTTCCGTTCGCCGGCCATCGCGTGCAGCAGGGCGAAGGGGAAGTCGCGGGCCACGGCGGCGTCGAACAGCGAAGCTGGATTGGGGCCGCGCCGCGCCTGGGCGACCGTGAACGAGACCAGGGGCGCGCCCGGTGCCAAGGGTGCGCTGTTCTCGGCCAAGGCAAGCGGAAGGAAATAGGTTTCGCTCTCATGGCCATCGGCGAAATCGACAGCGATCTCCGCCAGATAGTATGTGGTGCCGTTGTCCTCCATCTCGACCACCTGGGCCAGATGGGTGGCCGAGACGTGCCGGTCCTTACTGCCGAACCAGCGCTGGAGTGCCAGGAAGCCCGGCAGTGCGACCGATTCTAGCGTGCCCTTGGCAGGGCCCTGGAACATCTCCGACCAGTTGCGGCGGCAGACCAGGGTGACGAATTCGGGCGTCGGCTCGGGGATCGAGGCATGCCAGCTGGGAAGCTGGACCTCGTTGGCCAGCACGAACCAATGGAAGCCATAGGCCGACAGGGTCATCAGATACGGAAGCTCGCCGATCGGCGGGAACGTGCTGCGGCCCGAGAGCTCGATCGGGACACAGCCCCTATATTTGCTGAGGTCGAGTTCGACCGGCTGCGGCGCGCGGCTGAGGTTGTAGACGCAAAGGATGTGCTTGTCCTCGTATGACCGCACGAAAGCCAAGACCTTGCGGTTGCCCGGGTAGAGGAATTGCATCGTGCCGCGGCCGAAGACCTTCTGGCCCTGCCGGATGACCAGCATCCGCCGCGTCCAGTTGAGCAGGCTCGACGGGTTGCGCAATTGCGCTTCGACATTGACGGCGCCCAGGCCATAGATCGGGTCCTGGTTCGGCGGCAGATAGAGGCGGCTGGGATCGGCGCGCGAGAATCCGCCGTTGCGATCCGAGGACCACTGCATCGGCGTACGCACACCGTCGCGGTCGCCGAGATAGACATTGTCGCCCATGCCGATCTCATCGCCGTAGTTCAGGACCGGCGTGCCGGGCAGGGCCAGCAGAAGGCCGGTCATCAGCTCGATCTTGCGGCGGTCGTTCTCCAGCAAAGGCGCGAGCCGGCGTCGGATGCCGAGATTGAGCCGCATGCGCGGGTCGGAGGCGTAGGTCTTCCACAGCTCGTCGCGCTCATGCGCCGTCACCATTTCGAGGGTCAGCTCGTCGTGGTTGCGCACAAACAGCGCCCATTGACAGGTTTCGGGGATGTCGGGCGTCTGGCGCAGGATGTCGGTGATCGGATATCGATCTTCCTGCGTGATCGCCATGAAGGTACGCGGCATCAACGGAAAGTGGAACGCCATGTGGCATTCATCGCCCTCGCCGAAATAGGGCAGCACGTCCTCGGGCCATTGGTTGGCTTCGGCCAGCAGGATACGGTCTGGATATTTGGCATTGATCTCGGCGCGCAGCTTCTTCAGGACGTCATGGGTCTCGGCTAGGTTCTCGCCATTGGTGCCGTCGCGCTCGACCAGATAGGGCACGGCATCCAGCCGCAGTCCGTCGACTCCCATCTCCAGCCAATAGTTGAGGATCGACATCACCTCCTTCAGAACGCGCGGATTGTCGAAGTTGAGGTCGGGCTGATGGCTGTAGAAGCGGTGCCAGTAATAGGATTGGGCGACCGGGTCCCAGGCCCAGTTCGACTTCTCGACATCGAGAAAAATCGTCCGGGCGCCCAGGAACTTCTGGTCGGTGTCGCTCCACACATAGAAGTCGCGCCACACCGAGCCCGGCTTTGACCGCCGTGCACGCTGGAACCAGGGATGCTGGTCCGAGGTGTGATTGATCACCAGTTCGGTGATGACACGAATGTTCCGCTCATGGGCCGCGCGGATGAAGTTGCGGAAGTCCTTCATCGTGCCATAGGCGGGGTTGACATCGCGGTAGTCGGCGATGTCATAGCCATCATCGCGCATGGGGGAAGGATAGAAAGGCAGCAGCCAGAGCGTATTGACGCCGAGATCGTGGAGATAATCGAGCCGGCTGGTCAGGCCCGCGAAATCGCCGATCCCGTCGCCATTCGAGTCGGCCATCGCTTTGACATGCAACTCGTAGATGACGGCGTCCTTGTACCAGAGCGGCTCGTCACGGTTGATCGATTCCTTTCTCGGCTCCCGCAGCTTCGGACGCTGGCGCAGGGATGAACCTTCCATGATCATGCCCTCCGTGTTGTCGTGTCGCCGGGCATCGGGTAGGCGATGCGCCAGATCGAGCACGGGTTGTGGTTGGGATCGAGCCAGATCCGATGGTGCCGGCCTGACCAAGTAACGCGGCCACCGCTGAACAGTTCCTCGGCCTCGACGGTGCCGTCCTCAGGCACGCCCAGGATCTCCAGCGGAATTTCGATCTGCACTTCGCGCGGCCAGCGCGGCTCGAGAGTGACGGCGATCAGCAGCCGGTTCAGGCCGGAGGCGTCGGTCTTCACATAAAACAAGACCTGATCGTCATGGGCGGTCAGGAATCGGATATTGGCGAAGCCATGGAGCGCAGGATTGTCGCGCCGGATGCGGTTGAGCTGGGTGATGTAATCGGTGATGTTCCCTGGCCGATCCCAGTCCCAGGCCTTCAACTCGTATTTTTCTGAATCGAGATATTCTTCTCGGCCCGGGATCGGCGTCGATTCGCAAAGTTCGAACCCGTTGTAGACCCCCCATAGGCTCGACAGCGTGGCGCCCAGCGCCGCGCGGATCAGGAAGGCACCGCGGCCACCTTCTTGCAGGAACAGCGGATTGATGTCGGGCGTGTTGACGAAGAAGTGGGGGCGCAGATAGTCCTGCGATACGCGGCTGAGCTCGGTCACATACTCGGTCAGCTCGCGCTTCGTGTTGCGCCAGGTGAAGTAGGTATAGGACTGGGTGAAGCCGGCCTTGCCCAGCGCCCACATCGGCTTGGGCCGGGTGAAGGCTTCCGACAGAAAGATGATATCGGGCCGGCGCTTCTGAATATCGCCGATCAGCCATTCCCAGAACGGCGTCGGCTTGGTGTGGGGATTGTCGACGCGGAAGGTGCGGACGCCGCAGCCGATCCAGAACTCGACCACATCACGCAGGGCGGCCCACAACGCCCGCCAATCGGCGCAACCGAAGTCGAAGTTGACGATGTCTTCGTATTTCTTCGGCGGGTTCTCGGCGAATTTGATCCTGCCGTCGGGCCGCCAGGCAAACCACTCCGGATGTTCCTTGATCCAGGGATGGTCGGGCGAACATTGCACGGCGAAATCGATCGCAATCTCCAGCCCCTGTTCAACCGCATCGCGCACCAGCGTCTTGAAATCGTCGAGCGTGCCGAGGTCGGGGTGAACAGCGGTATGGCCGCCATCTTCCGAACCGATGGCATAGACGCTGCCAGGGTCACCCGGTCCCGCGGCGAGTGCGTTGTTGCGCCCCTTGCGGTTGGTCAGCCCGATCGGATGGATCGGGGGGAAATAGAGGACATCGAAGCCCATCTTGCGGATGCGCGGAAGCTGCTTGGCAACATCGGCGAAGGTGCCGTGGCGCTTGCCATCGCCGGCCGCTGAGCGCGGGAAGATTTCGTACCACGAGGCATAGCGGGCCGCGGCCCTGTCGGCGATGATATCGAGGACCGGCTCGTGGCGGACGATATCGGCACGCGGGCCGATCCGGGCCATCAGGGTCTGGACGTTCTCGCCCAGGAGGAACAGAGCGCGCGCCCCGGGCTCGTCAGGCAATTGCGAGAGCACGGCCTCGCCGGCATCGTCATCGGAGGCACTGGCGGTCTCGGTGAACAGGGCCACGCCTTCGGCCAGGTCGACGTCCTGGGCCGTATTGGCCGCGCGCTTCTTGCGGTATTCGACCGTCCAGGACGCGAAGGGATCGCGCCACGCCTCAATCGTGTAGCTATAACGGGCATTGCGGGACAGCCCGAAATGCCCGGCCCAACGGTCGTTCTCGACGAAGGTCATCGGCGATTCGAGCCATGCCTCA
>CAZNZI010000463.1:0-3898 GCA_964577475.1 uncultured Rhodospirillaceae bacterium | reverse complement strand
CCATGCCCATATACGTCTTGCCGTAGTTCTTCTTCTCCACCCACACGCCGTATTTCGAGGCGAGGGAGTGATCTTCGTCGGCGATCAGCGGGAAGGGCAGGGAGTACTTCGTCTTGAAGCTGTCATGGCTCTTCACGCCGTCGGTCGACACGCCGATCACGGTCGCATTGACCTTGGAGAAGTTCGGCAGGTTGTCGCGGAAGGCGCAGGCCTCGATGGTACAGCCGGGTGTGTCGTCGCGCGGATAGAAGTAGAGGACGACGGCCTTGCCCTTGAGCCCGTGCAGGCTCACCGAGCCGCCGCCATCGGTCGGCCGGTTGAAATCGGGAGCATCCATGCCCGCAGCGACGGCAACCTTTTTGACCTTCGGCGCCGCCTTGGGGGCCGCTTTCGCCTTGGCGACGGGCTTGGCAACCTTGCGCACCGGCTTTTTGGTTTTCGCCTTCGGCTTGGCTTTCGCCTTGGCCTTGGCCTTGGCCGGCGCCTTCTTCGCCTTCGCGGTCAGTTTTTTGGCTTTGACCTTCGTTTTGGCTTTGGACTTGGCGGGGCTCTTCTTTTTCGCAGCCTTGCTCTTGGCAGGCTTTTTCTTCGCCTTCTTGGCGGATTTCGCGGGTTTCCTGGCCATAGGGTCGGTCCTCCCCAGCAGATGAAGCAGAGGCCGATTTCACCACCAAGTCGGGGCGCCGTCTAGCGCGCGCCGCGTTTCCTCTTCGCGGGACTTTTGGCAGGCCTTCTGGCCGCGGCTTTCGGCGGAGCCAAGATGCGCTCATGGATCGCATGCGCCGCCTTGGCCTGGGCGTCCATGGCCCGCTGCAATGCTGCGATCCCGGCGTACCCGGCGGCCTTTGCGAGCGCCTGGCCCAGACGGCCGGGTAGGGTGGGCTGGTCGAATTCGCCCTCCACCGTCATGCGCAGTACCTGCTGGATTGCGGTCCAGAGATGCAGCGCGGCCAGCAGGTCCTTGGCATCTTTCTTATCCAACAGCCCCAGATCGCGGGCCTCGGCCAGCACGGCGGCCGTGCTGAGCTTGAGGATCGACGGGTGTTTGGCCGCCCAGCGCAATTGGAGGTATTGCGCGACGAATTCGATGTCCACCAGCCCGCCGCGGCGGTGTTTCACCTCCCAGGGCGAGGACGACTTCAGTTCGGCGGCCATGCGCTGCCGCATATCCGCCACATCGGCGCGCAGCTTCTCGGGATCGCGCGGCCGGGTCAGGGTTTCCCGAATGGCACGATGGACGGCCGTGCGCATGGCCGGGGTACCCGCGATCACCCGGGCGCGGGTCAGCGCCATATGCTCCCAGGTCCAGGCTTCCTCGCGATGGTAGAGCTTGAAGGCTTCGAGGCTGGTGGCGATCGGCCCTTTGCTGCCCGAGGGCCGCAGGCGCATATCCACCTCATACAGCGTCCCCTCGGCGGTGCGGGCGGTGAAGCCGGCGATCAGCCGCTGGGTCAGGCGGCCGAAATAGGTTTCCGGCGGCAGAGGCCGCTTGCCGTCCGACAAGGTTGTCGTCGACGCCATGTCGTAGATCAGCAGCAGGTCGAGGTCGGAATTGGCCGTCATCTCCTGACTGCCGAGTTTCCCCATGGCCACCAGTGCGGTGCCGTGCCCGGCCATGCGGCCATGGTTGCGGGCGAAGTCGGCCTCCTCATGGGGGACCAGGCTGGTGACGGCGGTATCGGCGATGTCGGACAACTGCGCGGCGGCCTGTTCGGGCGTCAGCATGTTGCGCAGAAGCTGGACACCGACCCGGAATTTCTGCTCGGAGCCCCAGCGCCGCGCCATGTCCATGACCGCTTCGAGGTCCTCGCCGGTTTCCGCTCCGGCGACCCCGCGCCGCGAGTTCTCATGGGCGATCGCCCCCTCCAGATCGGCGGTCAGGTCCTTCAACGGCGGCAGCGGCGCGAAGAATGCGCCCGACAGGACCGCGTCGAGCAAGGCCGGGCGGCGACCCAGCAGTTCGGCCAGGCGCGGCGCATCGCCCATCAGCTCGGCCACCAGGTCGAGCAGGCCGGGATTGGCGAAGAGCAGCGCGAACAATTGCACGCCCGTCGGCAGGGCCGAGACGAAGGTGTCGAAGCGGGCGAAGGCGGCATCGGGATCGGCGGTCTTGGCCAGTGCCGCCAGCAAGGTCGGGGTGATCTCGGTCAGGGTCTCGCGCGCCCGTGTGCTGCGCGTGGCGGCGATCTGGCCGTGATGCCAGCCGCGGATGCGCCCGCAGATATGGGGCGGATCGCGGAAGCCGAGTGCCGCGATCGTCTTGATGGTTTCCGGGTCGTCATCGGTGCCGGTGAAGACGAGGTTGCCCTGGGGCGCCAGTTGCGGCGCGTCTTCGAACAGCTTGGCATAGTGACGCTCCACCATGCGCAAGGTCTCGCGCATCGCCTGATCGAAGGCGGCGAGCGTATCGAACCCGGCGAAAATGGCGATGGCCGTCAGCGCCTCGGGCTCCTCGGGCAGGCGCTGGGTCTGCCGGTCGTCGACCATCTGGAGGCGGTGCTCGACCATGCGCAGGAAGCGATAGGCCGCCGCCATCTCGTCGGCGGCGGCCTGGGAAATCAGCCCCGCCTTGGCGAGCACCTGCAACCCGTCGAGCGTGCGACCCGTACGCAAGTTGGGATCGCGGCCGCCGCGGATCAACTGCTGGGTCTGGACGAAGAACTCGATCTCGCGGATACCGCCGCGGCCGAGCTTGACGTCGTGCCCCGCCACGGCGATCCGCCCGCCGCCCTTATGGGCATCGATCTGCCGCTTGATCGAATGGATGTCCTGGATGGCGGCGAAATCGAGGTTCTTGCGCCAGATGAACGGCCGCAACTCGCGCAGATAGGCCTCACCCGCGCTCTTGTCCCCCGCGATCGCGCGCGCCTTGATCATCGCCGCGCGCTCCCAGTTCTGCCCCAGGCTCTCGTAATAGGTCTCGGCCGCCAGCACCGAGATCGCCAGCGGCGTCGAGGCCGGATCGGGCCGCAGACGCAGGTCGCAGCGGAAGACATAGCCATCGGCGGTGCGTTCTTCGAGGAAGCGCACCAGGTCCTGGGCCATGGTGACGAACAGCTTCTGTTTGGAGCGCTCGCCGCGGTAATCGACCCTCTCGTCGTCATAGAGGACGATCAGATCCACATCGCTCGAATAGTTGAGTTCGTCGGCGCCCAGTTTGCCCATGCCGAGGATCACCAGGCCCGAGTCCCATTCCGGGTCCTTGGGATGGGGCAGCTTGATCTCGCCCTCGGCTTCGGCCTGGCGCAGCAGATGGGCGCAAGCGACCGAGGCCGCGGTATCGGCGACGCGCGACAGGGCGCCGGTCACCTGGTCGAGGTCCCAGTGGCCGGCGATGTCCGCCAACCCGATCAGCAGGGATGCCCGCCGCTTGCCAATGCGCAGCCGGCGCATCAGGGCCGTTTCGCCGTCGCCTTCGCTGTCATCGGCGCGCAGCTCGGCCAGCACCGCGGCAAAGGCCTTGTCGGGACCATCCTTCAGGAAGGCGCGGAAGGTCGCGGTTTCGGTGATCAGGCAATGGCTGAGGAAGGGGCTGTTGCCGAACACGGCCTCAAGCAATGGCCGATGCTTGGCGTCCTTTGCCGTGGCGCGTGCGAAGCTGGCGAGCGCCTTGTCGTCCCACTCGTCCGCCGCCTCCAGCCAGCGCTCGCGATGGCGCGAAACGGCATCGGGATCGGCGGCGCGCGGGAGGCGGGAAGTCAGGGGCGGAGACGCCACGGTGCGGGTACCCAAGGGTTGTCTTTTGCCGCAGACTGGGCAAAGCTCCGGCAGCGGTCAAGCCGGGGGCGGAAAAGACCACTCAATCCGGCGATTTCGCTGGACCTGACGGAGGTTTACAGGGCGTGGTTCACCCGACGGTCAAGGGTCTGCTTGGGCTGATCAGTGGCCTCGTCCTCGT
>CAZNZI010000462.1:0-5693 GCA_964577475.1 uncultured Rhodospirillaceae bacterium | reverse complement strand
AAGATGCCGGGCCGCCGGAAACCGCAGGCGAAATCATGGGCGAGGCGGTCGAGCTGCTTTCGGTCAGCGCCGCCGCCGCCGTGGCGCGGCTGCGGTTCCTGCGTCTGGCCCTCGGGCCCCAGACGGGCGCGCAGCCACCCGCCGAACTGCGCAAGATGTCGGCCGACTACTTCACCAAGGGCGCGACCGGCGGCGAGGCGATCGCGCTCGATTGGCCGGCGGCGCTGGACGCGGGCCTTGCGGCGATTCCCGGCCGTCTGATCCTCAACCTGCTGATGCTGGGCCGCGACTGCCTGCCACGCGGCGGCGCGGTACATTTGCAGCAGCCTGCCGGCGGTGGGCTCGTATCGCTGATGGTTGAAGGTACCAATGCGGCACCCGCCGAAGCCGCTAAGGCACTGGCCGCGCCCGGTGCCGCAGGTCTCACGGCACGCGGCGCGCAAGGCTATCTCGCCGCGCGACTCGCGCAGCAGGCGGGTGCGCGTATCACCATCACGCCCCAGGTGGGGCGCGTGGCGATTACGCTCAGCCGTGGATGATCAGCTCGCCTTCTTGGTCTTGACCGGCGCTTCGTCCGGGTCGCGCAGCACATAGCCGCGGCCCCAGACCGTCTCGATGTAGTTCGAGCCGCCGGTCGCATTGGCGAGCTTCTTCCTGAGCTTGCAGATGAAGACGTCGATGATCTTCAGCTCCGGCTCGTCCATGCCGCCATAGAGGTGGTTGAGGAACTGCTCCTTGGTGAGGGTCTGGCCCTTCCTGAGGGCGAGCAGTTCGAGGATGCCGTATTCCTTGCCGGTGAGGTGGAGCGGGTTGCCCTCCACATCGACAGAGTGGCGATCGAGGTTCACGGTCAGCTTGCCGGTCTTGATCACCGACTGCGAATGACCCTTCGAGCGCCGCACCACCGCCTGGATGCGTGCGAGCAGTTCGGCGCGGTCGAACGGTTTGGTGACGAAGTCGTCGGCGCCGAAGCCCAGACCCTTTACCCGTTTGTCGGGACCCGTCAGGCCCGACAGGATCAGGACCGGCGTGTTGTTGCGCGCGCCACGCAGGCGCTTCAAAACATCGTAGCCGCTGATATCGGGCAACACGATGTCGAGGAGGATGATGTCGTATTCATAGAGACGGCCGATCTCGAGCCCGTCTTCGCCCATTCCGGCGGTATCCACCACCATCCCCGCAGCCTTGAGCATGAGCTCGAGGCTCTTCGAGGTTGCCGGGTCATCTTCGACGATCAAAACACGCATACCGTCACGCCCCACCCTGGTAGGGACCGGACCCGCCCGACGAAGCCCAGTCCGAGTGAATCTACCCTAGTTTACCAACAATTAAGGCGGGAGCGCTACGGTCCCGAGCATAGGTGGTGGGTATTGGGACTGGGACCCCCCATCGCCTGCCTTTCCCGCCCCCGGGAAAGACCTCCTGCGGTACCCTCTCCCCGGCGCCCCCGCCGGGTGAGAGGATCGCCGGAAAGGCCAGTGGCGCAAGGGCTTCGCCGGGGTTGGCGAGGCGGAGAGACTCGGTGCAGGGACTCGTCAAAAGCCTGATCAGCGACGTGGACCGCCTATCTCCGGTCCGGTTCTACGGCAAGGTCGATTCGGTCCAGGGGCTGCTGATTGAGGCGGTCGGCCTGGGCAAAAGCCTGTCCATGGGCGACCGCTGCCAAGTGATCGGCCGCGACCGCCGCATCATCTGCGAGGCGGTCGGCTTCCGCGAGGGCCGGGCGCTGCTGATGCCCTTTTCCTCCCTCGACGGCGTCGGCATGGGCGCCCGGGTCGAGGTGGTCGATTCGGTTCCCGTGCTGCATCCCCATCCCTCCTGGCTCGGCCGCGTGATCAACGCGATGGGCGAGCCGGTCGCCGGCAAGGGGCCGCTGCTCCAGGGCGAGACGCCCTATCCCATCCGCAACAAGCCGCCGCCGGCCCATAGTCGAGCGCGGGTCGCCGGCAAGGTCGATCTCGGCGTGCGGGCGATGAACACCTTCCTCACGCTCTGCCGTGGCCAGCGCATGGGCATCTTCGCGGGCTCGGGTGTCGGCAAGTCGACGCTGCTGTCGATGATGGCCAAGCACACCTCGGCCGACATCTCGGTGATCGGTCTGGTGGGCGAACGTGGCCGCGAGGCGCGCGAGTTCATCGAGGACGATCTCGGCCCAGAGGGTCTCGCCCGCTCGGTGATCGTGGTCGCGACCTCGGACGAGTCGGCGCTGCTACGCCGCCAGGCCGCCTATGTCACGCTCACCATCAGCGAGTTCTTCCGCGACCAGCAACGCGACGTGCTGTGCCTGATGGACTCGGTCACCCGCTTCGCCATGGCCCAGCGCGAGATCAGCCTCTCGGTCGGCGAGCCGCCGGCCTCGAAGGGCTATACGCCCGCCGTGTTCGCCGAACTGCCGCGCCTGCTCGAACGTGCTGGCCCCGGCCGCGAAGACCAGGGCTCGATCACGGGACTCTTCACCGTGCTGGTGGACGGCGACGATCACAACGAGCCGATTGCCGATGCCGTGCGCGGCATTCTCGATGGGCACGTCGTGCTCGACCGCGCGATTGCCGAACGCGGCCGCTATCCCGCCATCAACATCCTGCGCTCGATCTCGCGAAGCATGCCCGACTGCAACACGCCGGAAGAGAACGCGCTGGTCGGCCGCGCGCGCCGCCTGATCTCGACCTATGACGACATGGCCGAACTGATCCGGCTCGGCGCCTATCGCCGCGGCTCGGACGGCAATGTCGACGAAGCGATTCACTACTTTCCCGCCATCGAGGCCTTCCTGTCGCAGAAGCAGGAAGATGCGACCAACCTCGCCACAGGCTAGGCGGCGTTGGAGCAAATCATCTCGCCTCCGGGACGATAAGATATGGCCAACACCGCCGCCGATCTCGACTCGCTGATCCGGCTCCGCAAATGGATCGTCGATGAACGCCAGCGCGAACTGGGCGCTTTGATCCAGCGCGAGGACCAACTCATCAATTACGGGCGCGAGCTCGAACGGCAATTGATCCGCGAAGGCGAGTTGGTGAAAACCGATCCTACCGCCAGCTTCATGTTCGGTCCCTTTGCCGAAGATCACAAGAAGCGCCGCGAACGCCTGGCGATCACGCTGGCTGCCGTGCGCAAGGAAATCGAGGACGCGCGCGAACGTCTGGCCGCCGCCTTCCGCGAACGCAAGACGATGGAAGAGGTGCAGAAGACCCGCGCCGAAAAGGAACGGGTCGAAGCCAACCGCCGCGAACAGATCGAGCTCGACGAGATCGCGGCCAACCAGTTCCGCATGCACGGGTAGCGGGCTCGACACATCACGCCGCTTCCTTTTCCCCTCGACCCTCGGCCGGCCGGGACAGGTGAGTCCGGCGCCGTCCAGGAGGCCATGAACCGGGAGGTCCAGGTTTGGCGCGGACGCCAGGCCCGTGTCCCGGACGCCGCCGCCGAGCAGATCGCGCCGAATTCGCCAATGCCGCGAAGGTCTGCCAGGAGAATCCCGTGGCCCTGCAACTCCAGGCCATGAACATCGTTTATGAGACGATCAAGGAGCGCGGTGCGACCATTCTGGTGCCCAGCGCCTTGGTCGATTTCATGAATCCCAAAGGCGTCAAGCCCGGTTAATATGGCACTCGGAAACACGGGGAAACGGCCGGATGACCAAGATGACAGTCCATTCCAGTGGCGACGACGGTGGGCAGGGAAGCGGCCGCGATGACCGGTTCATGCGGCGCCTGCTGGCGATCGTCCTGGTGGCTTTGGCGGCCATCGTCATCTGGCGGCTCTCGGAAGTCCTTGTCGTCGTGTTCGGCGCCGTTCTCCTGTCGCTCGTCCTGCGCGGGATCGGCGGCAAGATCGGCACGAAACTCGGCGTCCAGACCAATATCGCGATCGCGGCGACGGTGCTGTTGCTGGTTGCCCTGATCCTCTTGCTGGGCTGGATGTTCGGATCGCAGATCCATACGCAGTTCGAAGACATCGCCAAGCGAGTGCCTGAGATCGTCGATCACCTGTCGCAGCAGATGAGCAAGGAGCCGATCGGCCAGTACATCCTGCAGCAGGCCGCCAGCATGAACCTGACCGGCGCCACGGGTGCCGCGGCGTCGAGCGTCGCACATTTCGCGAAATCGATAACCGGCTGGCTGGGCTATCTGGTGCTGGTGTTCTTCACCGGCATCTACATC
The DNA here is from genome assembly GCA_964577475.1 of uncultured Rhodospirillaceae bacterium. Taxonomy (GTDB): domain Bacteria; phylum Pseudomonadota; class Alphaproteobacteria; order Rhodospirillales; family Magnetospirillaceae; genus JASHSH01. The sequence continues at coordinate 1,530 of CAZNZI010000462.1, read as the reverse complement.
GCCATCCAACCGATGCGCTACCGCAACGGGATCCTCGCCGTCATCCCCACGCGGAAGCGGGCGCGCGCGATCGAATTTCTCGACGTCGCCGCGTCTTCGCTCCAAGGCTGGATCCTCGCGCAGCTCTGCGTCATGGTATTCGTCGGCCTCTGCGTCGGTTTCGGTCTCTGGGCGCTGGGCGTCCGCGGCGCATTCGCGCTGGGTCTGCTCGACTTCGTTTTCACCTTCGTGCCGGTGATCGGCCCGATCTGCGCTTCGATTCCGGCGATCCTGCTGGGCCTCGCGCAGTCGCCGCTGCTCGCGGCCTATGTCGTTGCGCTCTATCTCATCGTACACATGTTTGAAGGCTATCTGATCACGCCGTTGGCCCAGTCGCACGCGATCTCGCTGCCGCCCGTGATCACGCTCTTCGCGGCGCTCTCCTTCGGCCTGCTGCTGGGGCCTTTCGCGATTCTGTTCTCGGCACCCCTCGCCGTCCTGGTCCTGGTCGCCTTCGGCATGCTCTATGTCGAAGACGTGCTCGGCGAGCCGCGGGCCTGGCCGCCGAAGCCCGTGGCGCGCAAGCGCTCCTGATTACGACCAGCCGACGCAATAGGGTTCCGGCCGCAGATTCTCCGGCAGGCCGGCGATATCCGGCGGCGGGAATTTCGTCTTGAAGGTGAAGGCGTGGCCCGTCGGCCCATGCTGGTCGAGATGGGCGAGCCGCGCCAGACCGTCCTCGACCGTCGGCACCGTGCCGGCCGCGACCCACCACAGCACCATATAGCTGCCCGCCGGTTTCTCGAACCAGTCGCGCCGCTGCACCATCACCAGCCGGTGTGCCGTCTTATAGACATAGTCGAACAGCGCTTCGGCGCTGGCCCACACGCTCATATTGACGATGAAGTTGGGGTCGTCGGTCGGCTTGATGTCGGTGGCGTTGCCCGACTCGGTCTTCAGCCGCCAGACGAAACCGGGTGTGGCTTCGGCCAGCGCATTGATCTCGTCGAGCTTCCCGGTGAAGCCCTCCATGCGCGGGTCTACGACGGGATAAAGCGTGGTGCCCACATTCATCTGCGCCAAATGCCAAACCGCCATAGGGTGCCCTCCCGGTTTCTTCGCGTGGTCCCAGTATAGCGCCAGCCGGCGATCGTCATGGGCCAGGTCAGCGCGGTGTTGCACAAGTTTTGAGCAAGAGACTGCTTTGAAAGCCGGAGGCCATACGCCGGTCCTGGCCGCCGATCAGGCTTAGTCTTTTGTTCTTCCTGCATATTCCACTTCCGGCACGGCTCTTGAAATAGGCCTCTTCGGCGCGGCTTGAAGCATGGCGGCTTGCGGGGTCGGGACTCGTCCCAGAGCAGCTGATGCACAGGTCAACCGGCGGTCTTCTTCGCGACTGTCCCGGACTTGGGTTCGGGACGGCGCCGCGCCTGCGGAGCGGACAGCCCATAAGGGGACCCGACCAATGAAGCTTGTCGTGGCGATCATCAAGCCCTTCAAACTGGACGAGGTGCGCGAAGCCCTGACGCCGCTTGGCATCCAGGGTTTGAC
>CAZNZI010000461.1:0-2848 GCA_964577475.1 uncultured Rhodospirillaceae bacterium | reverse complement strand
CGCAAGGGCCAGATCGTCGGCCTGGCGGGGCAGATCGGCAGCGGCGCCGGTTCGGTTCTGAAACTGATCGCGGGAACGCAGCCCTTGAAGTCGGGGAGCCTGACCCTGGAAGCCTCTCGTTTCGAGCCGCGGTCGATTCGCGACAGCACGGCGGCGCGCATCGCCTACTGCTCGGCCGACCGCAAGCTCGATGGGATCTTCGCCGTACGCAATCTGGTCGAAAACTTGACCGCGCCCGCGACCCGCTCGGTCAGCGCGGCCGGTTTCATCAAGCGCCGCGACGAGCATCAACGGGCGGTCGAAATCGCCACCTTCTTCGGGATCGACACGCGCATCCTGGGACGTCTGGCGGGCAATCTGAGCGGCGGCAACCAGCAGAAGGTCGCGCTGGGCAAATGGCTCAGCATCCGGCCGCGCATCCTGTTGGTCGAAGAGCCAACCCGCGGCGTCGACGTGGGCGCGCGTGCGGATATCTACAGCCATCTCCGCGCCTTGGCCGACGAGGGGATGGCGATCATGTTCGTATCGTCCGACACGCAGGAGGTACTTGGACTCGCCGACCGGATCGCGACCTTCTTTCACGGGCGCCATGTTCGCACCGAGGATGCCGCGCGGTTCACGGCCGAAAGCCTCATGCGCGACGTGACCCACCCGGATCAGAAGGACTGAGCCGTGGGAACAGCGCCGCCCGATCGCGTGCCTCTGACGCAAGCGCCGACTCTGAATGAGCGGATGGCGAAACTCAAACTGTCTGTCCCGCAAGTCGTCGCGGGAGCGGTCATTCTCATTCTGATCGTCATCGCCGGCATCACCACGCCCGGTTTCACCACCGTGGAAAATCTCCTGGTGATCGTCCGGGCGGCGTCGATCACCGGAATCGTTGCGCTGGGCATGGCCTTCGTCACGATCTCGGGCAATCTGTTCGCCGTTTCGGCGGCGGAACTTGCTGCCCTGCTGGCGGTGGCCTTCGCGGCCTTCATGGCCCATTCATGGGGACTGGCGATCAGCCTGCTCGCGACGCTGGGCTGTGCCATCCTGGCCGGTGCGATCCAGGGCGTCGTGATCGCGGTGATCGGCAACCCGGTGGTGACGACGATCGCCTTCGGTGCGGTGTTCCGGGGGCTGGCGGCCTTCTTCAGCGGTAACGCCATCATCCATCTCGGGACGCATGCCGCCGATTGGATCGGCACCGGCCGCCCCTTGGGCATACCGACGCAAAGCTGGGCTTTCGTGATCCTGGCCGTGGCAGGGCATTTCGTCCTGCGGAGGGCCCGGCTGGGACGTCTGATCGTCCTGTCGGGCGCCAGCCGTGAAGCCGCCGTCGCCAGCGGCCTTCATGTCGGCGTCATCACCACGATCGCGATGATCTTGCTGGCCCTGGGCGCCGCAGTCGCGGGCATATTCACCACGGCACAGTTCGCCAATGCCAAACCCGATCTGTTCGCCACACTCGACATCGATTGCATCGCGGCGGTTCTGGTCGGCGGCATTTCGCTGCGCGGTGGGCAGGGCTCGCCCCTGCAAGCGGCGCTTGGAGCCATCGTGATCGTGCTGCTGCAGAACTTCATGATCCTGCATGATTGCTCGACGGGGCTGCGCCTGGCGGTCGTCGGCGCCCTCGTGGTCGTCTCGACCAGCGGCTTCCATCTCCTTCAGGGCCGTGGTGGCCTGCATGTCAGCGCAGGCTATCGCCCGCGGCTCGACACTGCCCGCGATCTCGCGTCGCGCGGCGGCTTGTTTCTGGTCGTCTACGGCATCTTCGCGATCTGGATGCCCAACATTCGCACCATCGACGGTTTGGGCGCCCTGCTGGACGGCTCGGTGCTGACGGGCCTGGTCGCTCTGGGCGCGGGTCTGACCATGATCGCGGGCGAGCTCGATCTGTCGGTCGGTTCCGTGGCGGCGCTGTCCGGAATCATCACCGTCCAGATGAGCGGCCTCGGTCTCGTTCCGGCCGTCGTGATCTCGACCTTCATCGCGGCATGTTTCGGCGCCCTCCAGGGAGTTGCCATCGCGCGGCTGCGCATCAATTCGCTGATCCTCACCATCGGCACATTGATCGGCTTGCGCGGCGTCACGCTGCTGGTGGCACGCGAGACGACGGTCACGCTCCCGATCGATCTCTTGAGCGATACCGATGCCCTCACCGCTCATTTCGGGTTGTTGTCGCCGCTCAACGGGATATTTCTGCTGGTGATCGTCGGCGTCGGGCTGTTCGCGGCCTATACGACGTGGGGCCGGGAGATTTTCGCCATCGGCGGCGGCCGGACGGAGGCGCGGGCGGCCGGCATCGAAGCTCATCGGCCTCTGATCATCGCCTTCACGCTTTCGGCGGCTTTGGCCGGTCTGGCGGGCGCGCTGCTGTCGATCCGCTCGGGCAGTGCTTCGCCCCTGGGTTTCGACTCGATCCTGCTGGAGGGCGTCACCGCGGGCCTGATCGGTGGCATCGCTCTGGAAGGCGGACGCGGCACTGTGATCGGCATTGTCTTCGGCGTTCTGACGCTGCGCGTCCTGTCGAGCGGCCTGGCCAATCTCGGCGTGCCGTTCTGGGGCCAGCAGCTGGGCGTTGGTACCGTTCTGATTTTCGTGATCCTGGTCGAAACCGCGTCGCGATCATTGATCGCCCGGCGAAAGCGGGTCGCGGCATGACGGATCCCGCCGTTCCCACTTATGAGCGATTGCCCCGGCCCGACGCGACTGGCTTGCCGTTGGCTTGGTGCGTATGGGGGCCCGATGACCGTCTCGGCACGCTCAATCACATCACGCCGGAAAAATCGGCCGAAGCGGCGCGGCTGGTGCGATCGGGCAAGCGGATCAACCTGGATCTCCCACTCAACCTCCCACTGAG
>CAZNZI010000460.1:0-3812 GCA_964577475.1 uncultured Rhodospirillaceae bacterium | reverse complement strand
GACGTTGGAGAGGATCGGGATGGTGTTCCGCCGCTCCACCACGCTCTGCACATGGTTGAGCGCCTTGAGCAAAGCGGCGCGTTCGATCGTCAGTTTCATGGCGTCCCGGAACCGTCTGTGCCGGCGGTTTTCCGGCCTTCCGGTTGAGCCCGGAAACGACCTATCCGCACGGTCTGGCAGTATAACACGCCGCTTCCGCGCGGGAAGGATTTTTGACGGTTTTAGGGCTGCTTAAGCGCCCGAAAAAACAGTGATTTTCCGGGGTTTTAGAGGCTCAGCTCTCGATCATCCGGCGCAACAGTTCCACATCTTCGGCGAAGGACGAATCGCTGGCTTGCAGCTCTTCGATCTTCTTCACGGCGTGCATCACCGTGGTGTGGTCGCGGCCGCCGAATTTGCGCCCGATCTCGGGCAGCGAACGCGCGGTCAACTGCTTGGCAAGATACATCGCGACCTGACGCGGACGTGCCACCTGGCGCGCGCGGCGGGCCGAATGCATGTCGGCGACGCGGATGTTGAAATGCTCGGCCACCTTCTTCTGGATCTCCTCGATGGTGATCCGGCGGTCGGCGGCCCGCAGAAGATCGTGCAGGACCTCTTGCGTCGATTCGAGCGTGATGTCGCGGCCTACAAGCTGGGCGTGCGCAACGACGCGGTTCAACGCACCTTCGAGCTCGCGCACGTTGGACGCGATCTTATGCGCCAGGAACTCGGAGACCTTGCGCGGGACTTCGACCTTCATGTGCTCGGCCTTGGCCGCGATGATACCGAGACGCAACTCATAGGTGGTGGCGTGAATATCGGCCACCAGACCGCAGCCCAGCCGCGAGCGCAGGCGCTCTTCCATCCCCTGAAGTTCGGAGGGCGACTTATCGGCGGTGATGATGATCTGTTTGCCCTGGTCGACCAGCGCATTGAAGGTGTGGAAGAACTCTTCCTGCGTCGCGTCCTTGCCAGCGATGAACTGGACGTCGTCCACCATCAGCACGTCGACCGAGCGCAGTTGTTCCTTGAAGGACATCGTGTCCTGGAAGCGCAGCGCCTTCACGAAGCGGTACATGAAGGTCTCGGCGGAAAGATAGACCACCGAGCGGCGCGGCGAGCGCTCGCGGATGTGCCAGGCCACCGCGTGCATCAGATGGGTCTTGCCCAGACCGACGCCGCCATGGAGGAACAGCGGGTTGAACGGCACATGGGCGGACTCGGCCACGCGCCGGGCAGCGGCATGGGCGAATTCGTTGGGCTTGCCGACGACGAAATTGTCGAAGCGATAGCGCGGATCGAGCGGTGCGCCGAAATCGTCGGGCGCATGGCCGGGCGCGTGACCGGCCTGGGACATGGCGGCGGGCTCGGCCGCGGTCTTCACCGGTGCGGGTTCGATGCGCGCCATGGTCGGCTGCACGACGATCTCGACGCCAGTGATATTGGAATCTTCCTTGGTCCAAAGCGCGCGCAGCCGCTCGCTGTAATGGGTGACCACCCAATCCTTGAGGAACCGGGTCGGCACCGCGATGCGCACGCGGCCACCGGCCACATCGGCCAGGGCCATCGGCTTCAGCCAGCTCTTGAAGGCGGCGTCACCGAACTCTTCGCGCAACCGGGTCCGTACACGCCCCCATTGGGCGCGCGCGATGTCCTCGCTCACGACTGAACCTCTACCTGATGGGATTGCTTCAAGCCGGCGATGGGCCGGACCACTGTGTTGTTCAAGCGAATGATATGTAACTCCCGCCCGATCAACGCAGCCCCCTTCTTATTATCGCGCTGCCTTGCGCATCTGAACCGTTCCGCGTCTTTGCCACGAGCCGGTCCACCTTTTTTGCCTTCAGCCGGTGATGCCTCCGCCCCAGCGGGCCATCACGCGAAGACGGAAACTCCCCTGCCCTCGCGCCGTCGAAACCTTGCGAGGCTACTCTGCCTGTGATCCGGAAACGCTTCGAACTCAGCGAAGCGAGGACCAACTTAGCGACGGTTTTTTGACAGCGCAATACGTCCGAAAAGCGAACGCGAAAAATTTTTCAGTGACCGAGTGCCGCTTGACTCGTTCAAGAAAACGAGTCGCGTCCGCTCTCCGCATTCGTCACCGAATGCGGAGCAAACGCGATGACGATCACAGCGCCTTGATGCGCTTCGTGAGTCGGGAAATTTTGCGCGACGCGGTATTCTTTTTGACGAGGCCCGCCTTCACCGCGCGCATCAACTCAGGCTCGCTGGCCTTCAACGCCTTGACGGCTGCGGCCTTATCGCCACTGGCCACTGCGGTTTCCGCTTCCTTCACGGCGCTGCGCATCCGGCTGGTCCGGGCGCGGTTCACTTCGGTGCGACGCTTGGTTTGACGGATACGCTTTTCCGCAGATTTGTGCTGAGCCATGTGACGAATTTCCTGGTCGAAGGGAAGGCGAGGTTATAGGCGCGGCTATTGGCTCCGTCAAGCGCAGCGACTCGGCGTTCCTTACCCAATTTTAGGGGATGTGAGCGCCATCACGCGGTCCACTTTTATTACTGACCGCCGCTTGCGTGAAGGTCGCCATACCGGTGTGACAAGCGAGTGCCGCGCGCACCAGGCCGACCGCCAGCGCCGCGCCCGATGCCTCGCCCAGACGCATGCCGAGATCGAGCAACGGTTTGAGATTCAATCGTTCCAGCAGACGGCGATGGGCCGCTTCGGCCGAAACATGGCCGGCGAGACAATGATCGAGCGCACCGGGCGCCGCGTGATACAAAACAGCCGCGGCAGCGCCGCAAACAAAACCATCCAGTATCACCGGCACGTGCGCCAATCGCGCAGCGGTGATTGCACCCGCCATCGCTGCGATTTCATGGCCGCCGAGACGCTGTAGAATTTCGAGTGCGTCGGAACTGGCGTTGGTGGCCACCGCTTTTTCGACCACCTCGATCTTGATCCGCAGATGCGTGTCGTCGACACCGGTACCTCGACCGGTCCAGTCGCCGGCTGTACCACCGAACAGGCCATGACAGATCGCGGCGGCCGATGTCGTATTGGCGATGCCCATCTCGCCCACTACCAACAAATCGGTACCCGGCGGAACCGATGCCATGCCGCGCGCGAACGCCGCGGCACAATCGCCATCGCTCATCGCGGGACCGCGCGTGAAATCCGCGGTGGGGACAGCGAGATCGAAGGCATCGACGGACAGCGTGATACCGTTCGCCCGGCACAACTGATTGATCGCCGCGCCACCGTGCTGAAAATTCGCGACCATCTGTTCGGTCACCGTGGCCGGAAAGGCTGAGACGCCCAGCGATGCAACGCCGTGATTGCCGGCGAACACACACGCCCGAATCACTTCGAGGCGCGGCGGGTGCCGACCCTGCCACATCGACAGATGGCGCGTGATCTCTTCGAGCCGCCCGAGCGAACCGGCGGGCTTGGTGAGTTGCGGCTCGCGCGCGTTCCACTGCGCCAGTGCCCCCTTATCCGGGCCGGGCAGCGCGCGCAGGATCGCACGCAGATCGGCAAGGGTGGCAATGGTGGATGCGATGCTGGGCGTAACGGTCACGCGGAGCCCCCATATATAAAGTGCGGCGGGAAGACCTGACCTATAGCGCAGCACATGTTAGATTGCATCGATCATGAGTGATGATGCCGATCTCTATTCCGCCGAAGCCGATGCGGCGCCTAAGCCGGTAATCGATACCGGCGCCGCGCCGGATGCCCAGGCCGAGCCCGATGCGGCGCCAGCGGCCGCCGCCGGCCATGCGGCGGGCCGCGGTCAAAAATTAACAGACGCCCCCCGGCCGGTGGGCGGTCTCTATCTCGCCCTGTGGTTTATCACCCGCCAGCCCGGGGG
>CAZNZI010000459.1:0-3096 GCA_964577475.1 uncultured Rhodospirillaceae bacterium | reverse complement strand
GAGCGCCTGTTCGCCGGCATCGGGCTGCGAGATCAGCAGGTCGTCGAGATTGACACCCAGCTTCTTGGCATAGGTCGGGTCGAGCGCATGTTCGGCATCGATGAAGGCGCAGGTGCCGCCCTTCTTCTGGGCTTCGGCGATAACTTGCAGCGCCAGCGTGGTCTTGCCCGAGCTTTCCGGTCCATAGATTTCAACGATGCGCCCGCGCGGCAGGCCACCGATGCCCAGCGCCACGTCCAGGCCCAGCGACCCGGTGGAAACGACGTCGGTCTCGACCACCTCACGCTGGCCCAGCCGCATCACCGAGCCCTTGCCGAAGGCGCGCTCGATCTGTGTCAGCGCGGCATCCAGCGCCTTGTTCTTATCCATGTTGTCCTTTTCCACAACCCGAAGCGCAGCCGCTGAAGACATGGCCCATCCCCTTTATTTCAGGATCGCGATGCGGTTGCAATCACGGGCAACGCATCGAACAGGGGTGCAGCGTACCAGCTTTGTTCTCATGCGCAAGAGAAAAAGTTCTTGGAATGTTCTTATTCTAATATATTGAAATCAAATATGAAAATCGGGAAGCTAAGCGAAAGTGGATTAATCGCCGTGTCTTTCAACCAAAAATCGAGGGCAGGATGATCCATCATTCTCCGCCGTTCATTTTGCTCTCAAGATTTCTCTGTGCAGGGCTGTTCGCGCTTGCTGCCGTAGCGTGCGGGCCGAAGGCGCAGGAACCCTCCGCGCATTTCTCTTCGCCCGCTTCTCCGCAACCCTCCGAGGCCGTTCGTCGGAACGAATTGAGATTAGAGGCGATAGCCGTATCGCCCGATGGAAACACGATTGCATTTCAATTCGAGCCGGCTCCGAAAGCGCCCGGCGGTTTCAAACATTTCGGTATCGGACTTTACGAGTGGCGCACGGGCAAGCTGACCCGCATCCCCAACCCGCCCGATACGCGGCTCGGCAATCCCAGCTTCTCCTATGACGGGAAGCAGCTCGCCGTTTTCTCTCAGGGCCTGGAGGACGGCGTTCGATCGGAAATCGCGACCGTCGACTTGGCGACGCAGGGTGTAACCGTTCTCACGCACGATGAACGCAGTCTCCACGTCGGCAAGACCTGGCCTGTCTTCCAGCCCGAGACGGGAAACATTCTCTATGTCGAGCAGCCCATACTCTCGAAGAGCGGCCTGAAACTCATTAATGCGAAGGGCGAACCCCAACAGACGCTGATCGAACCGAAGACTGGCTTCTACTCCATCGGAACGCCGTTCTTCGTAGCGAAGGACAAAATCTATTTCAATGCGCGAGGACCGGCTGACAAAATGGTGCAAGAGGCGATCGCGAGAGCCGGCATACGGGGTGGGGACCAAGCAGCCGGTGAAATATCCTACGAGCTCATGTTCAGCCAAGGGCCCGCACTCATTTTTTCCCAAGTTCAAGAAAACGTATTTGCCCACGCCCGCGGCCCCAATGGGACGCATGATAGCTCCGCCTTTCCTTCCCTAAATGGATCGCGAAACGGTGCCGTGCTGGTTCATGACTGGGGCACAATTGCCTTCGATTTGCCCGGCTTAAAGCGGCACAAATTTACAGAGTATGACGTCTATAAGCTGGACAGGGATGGAAACTCGACGCCACTGACTCACGTCCGGAGCCATCTCTTCTACACGCGCATCTCTTACGACGGATCGGTCGTGGCGTTCTTAACCGACCCCACAAGAGAGAACGTCTTCGACCTTGCGGTTCTCGACATGAGCACGGGCCAGGTCACGGCGACTGGTTTGCTCGAGAAACTCAAGGCCGATCCGCGCTTCAACACGTACTGAGGCCACTTCACCCCGGCCCGATCGGCGCCGGGCTCAGCTTTTTGATCTCGGCCATGAGACCGTCGCGGCGGGTCTCGCAGAGCAGGGTCAGCGCGTCCGACACCGATTTCGGGTCGTCGTTCTTGAACTTGGTGCCGAGCTGCTGCATGGCGGTGACAAGACCGCGCAGGGTCGACTGCACGAAGGCGGTGAAGGCCTTCAGCTTCTCGCCCTCGGCCTGATCTTCGGCGATCACATCGGGGAACGGCCCGAACAGCGACAGGAAGACGGGGCGCGTCAGTGCCGCCTCGGCGGTGGCGAGGAAGCTGCCGATCTGCTCGCGCGGCAGCCGGAGATCGAGGATCGCGTTCAGCGCATGCTGGTTGAGGATGTCGAGATGCTCGGCCATCGCCGCAATGTCGGCCTTGCTGATGCGCTTGTCGCCGGTCAATTGCATCGCGGTGATCTTGTTGGCGAACACGTCCCACTTCTTGCGCACGTCGAGATGGGAGAGCGCGTCGTTCATCATCTTGAAATTCTCGGCACCCATCTGGCTGACCGAATCGGCGGCCAGGATGTTGTTCTCCATCATCTCCTGCACGAGCGCCGGATTGCCCATCACCTGCTCGGCCTTGCCGATGTCTTCGCTGGCGAGCTGGGCCAGGCGCTGCAGCTTCTCGAGACTGTCGAGCCGCGTGATGCCGATTCCCATCTTCTGGAACAGCTCGGCCGGGATCTCGACATAGATCGGGAAGAACGGCACCTGCCAGGCGAAATCGAGCGCGTCGCGGATCGACTTGTAGAAGACGTCGGCGGCATTCGGCGCACTCCTGCGCGGCGCGTTCGGCTTCTTGCGGAACATGCCGGCGACGGCGCTGATCCAGTGCTGCCGCGTGTTGGCGGTGCCGGCCTTGATCGCCACCGGCGGCGCGCCCTTGCCGAAATGCTGGTCGCCATAGGCGCGCATCCCCGAGCGCACGGCCATGCCGGTGATCTCGTTGACCGACCGGCCGCACACCAGGCGCACCGCGTCGTCGGCGACGGGTTTGCCTGTACCATCCACCAGCAGCGCGGCGAAGGCGTCGCGCTTCACCTGGAATAGTTTGAAGCAGGCGTCGAGCAGATCGGCATTGCCCATCACCGTCTTGTACGGGTCGGGTTGCCCGGCAAGCGAAGGGATCAACGTCTTGTAGATGTCGACCACCGGGCCGCGCAGCACGCGCAGGACTTCCTTGCGCGCGGCTTCGTCGTTGAGCGGGGCAGCCGGTTTGGCGGGGGGCGGCGGTACTGCGGCAGGCGCGCC
>CAZNZI010000458.1:0-2655 GCA_964577475.1 uncultured Rhodospirillaceae bacterium | reverse complement strand
ACGGCCGCCGCAAGGATTACGCGCACACGGTCGCCGACGAGCTTTGCGTGCTGCTCCAGGTCGAGAGTCCCACGGCCTTGGCCGCGATTCCCGAGATCGGCGCGATCGAAGGCGTCGACGGCATCTTCATCGGCCCCAACGATCTCGCCGCCAACAGCGGCTTCCTCGCCAATGCCGCGGCGCCCGAGATGAAGGCCGCGATCCTGAAGGGCCTCGAGCGCATCAAGGCGACCGGCAAGGCCGCCGGTACGCTGAACTACCGCGAAGACGAAGCCAAGGCGCTGTTCGCCGCCGGCTTCCAATTCATCGCGGTCGGCGGCGATGTCGGCGCGCTGGCCCGCGAGGCCGACCGCATCGCCAAGGCCTTCAAATAAGAGACACGCGTGGCCGCCGATACCGTCCTGGTCGTCGGTGACATCATCACCGACGTGATCGTCAACCCGCACGGGCCGATCGCCTGGGGCAGCGACACCCATGCCGATATCCGCCCGATGCCGGGCGGCTCGGGTCCCAACCAAGCGGCCTGGCTCGCCATGCACGGGGTGCGGACCGTCTTCCTCGGCCGCGCCGGCATTGCCGATGTGGCGAATTGCGAGGCCGAGCTGCGCGACTTCGGCGTCGAGCCGGTGCTGGCCGCCGATCCCGATCTTGCCACCGGCATGCTGGTGACCCTGATCGCGCCCGACGGCGAGCGCAGCTTCCTCACCGACCGCGGCGCCAACAAGAACCTCACCCGCGCCGATCTCGACGACCACCTGCTCAACCGCGCGCTGCTGCTGCACGTCTCGGGTTATGCGCTGTTCGCGCCGGGCCCGCGCGCGGCGATCCTCGACTTCGCCGCGAAAGCGAAACAGTTCGGCATCCATGTCACTGTCGATCCGGCTTCGACCGGCTTCCTGCGCGAGACGGGCGTCGAGAACTTCTTGGCCTGGACCCGGGGCATGCATATGTGCTTTCCCAATGCGGAGGAAGCAGCGCTCCTGACCGGCACCGAAAATCCCGACGCGCAGTTCAAGATGCTGACGCAGAACTACGACGTGGCCGTGATCAAGCGCGGCGGCCAGGGCGCCGAAGCCGCCGACCATCGCGGCGGCCGCTGGCGGGCGCAGGCGAAGCCGGTCGCGGTGATCGACACGATCGGTGCCGGAGACGCCTTCTATGCCGGCTTCGTCGCCGGCTATCTGCACGGCCAGCCGATCCAATCCTGCCTCGAAAGCGGTGTCGCCGCCGGCACCCAATCGACTACCATCACCGGCGGCCGTCCGCCGCGCCCCGACCGGAGTCATCCATGAGCGATACCGTCCTCCCGCCAGGATCACCAATCGTCCTCAATCCCGAAGTCGAGGCTGCGCTGAAAGCCAGGCGCGCGGTGGTGGCGCTGGAATCGACCATCATCAGCCACGGCCTGCCCCATGGCCGCAATCTGGAAGTCGCCCACGAGATCGAAGGCGCGGTGCGCGCCGCCGGCGCGGTGCCGGCCACCATCGCCCTCATCGATGGCACGATCCGCGTCGGGCTTTCTTCCGACGAGTTGGAACAGATCGCCGATGGCAGCAAAGTGGCCAAGGCCAGCATCCGCGATCTCGCCGTGGTACTCGCGAAGAAGACGCTCGGCGCGACCACCGTCGCCTCGACCTCCTATGTCGCCGCCAAGGTCGGCATCAAGGTCTTCGCCACCGGCGGCCTGGGCGGCGTCCACCGCGATGCCGCGGAGACCTTCGACGAGTCGGCCGATCTCACCGCGCTGTCGCAATGCCCGATCGCGGTGGTGTGCGCGGGCGTGAAGTCGATCCTCGATATCGGCGCGACGCTCGAACGGCTCGAGACGCTCTCGGTCGGCGTGATCGGCTACGGCACCGATCGCTTCCCAGGCTTCTATGTGCGCGCCACCGAGCACAAGCTGCCCTGGCGCCTCGACACGGCGGCCGATGTCGCCGCGACTCTGAAGGCGCGCGATGCGCTGGGCCTCACCCAGGCGATCATCGTCGCCAACCCGATCCCCGCGAACAGCGCGATGGACCAGGCGCGCCATGACCGCATCCTGGCCGAAGCGCTGCATGCGATGGCCGACAAGCACGTCTCGGGCAAGAACGTCACCCCCTTCCTGCTCGCCTTCTTCCACGAACGCACCCAGGGCGAGAGCCTCGCCTCCAATGTCGCGCTGGTGCTGAGCAACGCCACGCTCGCGGCCCAGATCGCGGTGGCCGCGGCGAAGTAGGTCCCCCACCCCAACCCCTCCCCGCAAGGGGGGAGGGGCTAGGATGGTAACGGTGAAGTCCCCTCCCCCTTCGCGGGGAGGGACAGGGTGGGGGCGCGGTGCGGGCCGCGCGCACTAGCGCTCAAGTGAATCCCGAGTCATTCTCTCCCCAACAAAATCCTGGGAGGGTCCCCGCCATGGCGGCCAAGCGTATCGTGATCATGGGCATCTTCGTCGCCGATACGGCCTATCGCACGCCCTACAATCCGCCCTGGGGCGAAACGGTGCTGGGCACCGATTTCAAGCTCGGGCCGGGCGGCAAGGGTTCGAACCAGGCGGTCGCCGCAGCGCGCGCCGGCGGCAACACCGCCTTCATCACCAAGCTCGGCCGCGACACCTTCGGCGACATGGCGCGCAAGATGTACAGCGACGAAGGCATCGACCAGCGCTTCGTGGTG
>CAZNZI010000457.1:0-1675 GCA_964577475.1 uncultured Rhodospirillaceae bacterium | reverse complement strand
TGTCGCCTGGCGCCAGGCCAAACACGACGCCAAGGCCGCCGACAATCTGACGAAGGCGCTCAACACGGTGCTGTGCCGGGCCTAGGCTCTACGGCTTCCGCGCGATGGCGACATAGCCGAGCGGCAGGTGGGCGGCTGTCTTCTCCGATAGCCGCCGTACCGGGCCGAAGCGCAGCACTGTGCGGCAGACCGATGCGTAGGGTCCGCACAGCCGGCCGAGCTTCATCGCGAGCAGGCATTTGCCGCTGAGATCGGCCAGCACCTCGGGTGCGCCGCCATAGGCGCGCAGAGACACGAGATCGAGCCCCGCATCGGCGACCAGACGGCGCAGCGCGAATTCCGTGTAGCGATGGAAGTCGTGCGGGTCTTCGTGAATCCAGTAGAGGAACGGCACGCCGATGATGAGGTGCCCGCCCGGCCGCAGCACGCGGTGCGCCTCGGCCACCAATTGCGCGGGCTTGTAGATGTGCTCCAGCACATCGGTCAGCAGCACTGTGTCAAAACTCGCATCATCCAGGAACGGTACGCCCTCATTGAGATCGGCCTCGTGGTCGAGGAAGTCGTTCTTGTGGACCGTACCCGCCCAATCGACGCACACGGTCTCGTCGATGCGCCCGCGATAGATGCCGTAATAGGGCACGTAACCGCAGCCGAGATCGAGCAGCCGCCCGCGCGCATGGTCGGCGATTGCGCCCTGGTAGTGGCGGATCAGCGCATCGGCCACCACCCGCGAGGCGGGACTGACCATGCGCGGATCGGACGACGGCACCCACCTGCCCCCGCGCGGCACGACCCGGGTCGGCACCCATCGATCGGCATTGCGCATGGCGGGCCCTCGCGCGGTTTGACGATTTCGCGCGGAGTGATACGCGACTGAAGCGGCGAGAATGAGGCAGTGTTGCCGGCCGTCAGGACTCTGCCTTGTGCGCGAGGCCCGATTTCCAGACTTCCCCCAGCAATGCCTTCAGGGTTTCGAATCGCTTCTCACCCAGTGCGCGCGCCCATTCGGCTTCGATCTCGATCAGCAGGTCGCACATCCGCACCCAGGCCGCCTGGCCGCGCTTGCTGAAATGCACCGCGCGGGCGCGCCCATCGTCCTCGGCATCGGTGCGGGTGACGTAGCCGAGCTGTCCCAGACTTTGCAGGAGCTGATTCATCGCCTGCTTGCTCATGCCGGCACGCTGCGCCAGCTCCTGTGGCCGGCAGCCGTTCAGTCCCGGATATTGCAGCACCGCCATGTGCGGCAGGCGCAAATCGGGAAAGCCGGACGCATTGAGCCCGTCGATCAGCCGGCGCTGGATGGAGGCCGCGGGCGCGCGCAACAGAGCGCCGATCAAAGGCGGCACGGCCGCTTCGGCATCGGGCACCGTTTTTTCCTGAGCGGCGCGGCGCTTTGCCCCATTTGCGGACTCGCGGCCCGTTGACAGTTTAGTAAATGCCATGTACCACTCTTTGGAAAGTAAATTACATTTACTTGTGGGGGATGGGCATGTCAACCGGGGCAACGATGAACGCGGCGGAAGAAAATATCGGCTTGGGAGCGACACAGATACGCTTCCTTCTGACCGGCGCGCACACCAGCGGCGCCATGTCCGTGTTCGAGATGGTGGTCGCGGCCGGGCACAAGATCCCGGCGCCGGCACACAAGAACGATGCGTACGAAGAGATGCTCTAT
>CAZNZI010000456.1:0-3231 GCA_964577475.1 uncultured Rhodospirillaceae bacterium | reverse complement strand
CGGTGGCGATCTGGCCGCGTTTCCGGCCCAGCCGGCGCCACCGGCGCCGCCGGTGGTCTTTGCCTTGGTGGCGCGGATGCTGATCGACAAGGGCGTGCCCGAAGCGGTCGATGCTGCACGCATGCTGCGCAGCAAAGGCTTGAACATCGTGCTGCGCCTGATCGGCGCGCCCGACCCGGAAAACCCGATGAGCCTCGACGAAGCGCGGTTGCGTGGCTTTGCTGCAGAGCCCGGGATCGAATGGGCAGGGCCGCAGAACGACATCGCCGCCGTCTGGCGCGACGCCCATGTGGCGGTGCTGCCGTCCTGGCGCGAGGGCATGCCGAAGGCGTTGCTGGAAGCGCTTGCGAGTGCGCGGCCGGTGATCACCACCGACACCACCGGTTGCCGTGACGTGATCGAGCCGGGCGTCGAAGGACTGTTGGTGCGGCTCAAGGATCCGGCCCATCTCGCCGAGGCGATGGAACGGCTGGCAACCGACGAAACCTTGCGCGCGGCAATGGGCGCGGCGGCCCGCAAGCGGGCCGAAGCCCGCTTCGACCAGCGCCAGGTGGCGGCAGCCCATCTCGATCTCTATCGCGGTTTGTTGGCTGGCCGTTAAGCCGCGCCGGGCGCCGACAGGCGATAGCCCGTCCCGTCGCTGATCAATTGAGGCAATGCCGTGTCGCCGGTGCCGGCCAGCTTGCGCCGCAGCCGGTAGATATGGGTCTCCAGCGTGTGCGTGGCGATCGCATCGGCATAGCCCCAGATCTGGGCCAACAACTCGTCGCGCGGAACCGCGCGGCCACCGGCGCGATGGAGATAGGCGAGGATCGCCGCTTCCTTCTCGGTCAGCCGCACCGGCTTTCCACTGTCGCCCGCCAGCTCGCGCGTGGCCGGATGGAAGCGCCAGGCGCCGACCGCGAATTCGGGGGCGCCGGTGGCGCGCAGTGCCTCCTTGAGGATGCGCGCCAGATCGGCCAGCCGGATCGGCTTCGCGAGGGTGAGGGCGCCCGCCTCCTTGATCGCTTCGGCTGAGGCCGCATCCTCGGTCAGGACCAGGATCGCGGCACCGGCATTGCACCAGGCATCACACAGCGCGAGCGGATCGGCACCCGGCGGCGTCCCAGCCATCACCAGCATGTCATGCTGGCCGGCCTGCACGAGGGCATCGTCGCCCGATCCGGTCTGAGTGACCGCATAGCCGAAGCCCATGAGCTGCTCGGCCAAAGCCCGGCGCAAAGGGCCGTCGCCATCGATCAGCAGGAGTCTCTTCTCGTCCACGGCGGCGATGCTAACCCAGCATGATCATCGGCAGAAGCTGCCGGATCGCTTTGTCTTGAGCGGCGGCCAGGACAGTGACCTCTCTTCCTATCAAATTGATTTTCAATGATATTTCGACTGGCACGCCCCTTGCTAAAGAAAGGCGGGGGTTTAGGGTTAGGGATTAGGATGATGACCACCGCAGCAGCGTCTTCGACGGTTATGGTGCCGCAGGGCCGGGGGGGCCAGGTGATCGGCGTTGGGCCGGGCACCGGCGGAACGTCGGCCTTCAACAAGGGTAACAGCCCCAGCTTTTCCGACCTGGTCGATATCATCAACCCGCTGCAGCACATTCCGGTCGTCAACACGATCTACCG
This sequence comes from uncultured Rhodospirillaceae bacterium, assembly GCA_964577475.1. Lineage (GTDB taxonomy): Bacteria > Pseudomonadota > Alphaproteobacteria > Rhodospirillales > Magnetospirillaceae > JASHSH01. The sequence continues at coordinate 1,612 of CAZNZI010000456.1, read as the reverse complement.
CGCCATCACCGGCGACCATGAAAGCGCTTTCGCCGATGTGGTCGGCGGGGCGATTTATGGCGGGCCGATCGGTGCGGGGCTGGCCATGGCCGATCTTGGCCTGCGCGACACGACCGGCGGCACGGTCGGCGAGCATGTGATGGCCTCGCTGGGGTTTGGCACCATCGACAAGCCGAAGGCAAGCGACACGGCCGTGGCCCAGGCCTCGCAGCCCGCCGCCCAGGCGGCGGCCGCGACGGCGCAAGCGAAGACACTGACCGCTTCACCGCAGGCGAAAGTCGCATCGGCAACCGCTTCGCCGCAGACGAAGGCCGCGGCCAAGATCAACGCCGCCGAACCGGCTTTGACGTCGGCGACACTGGTTCCCAACGATATCGGCAAGCCGGCCGATGCGGCGATGGCTTCGGCGCCGTCGCCTTACGCGGCACCCGCCAAAGCCACGATGCCCGACGGCCCGGTGACGGCGGGCGACTATCTCGTCTTCGGCGGCACGGGTCCGCTGGAGCAGGCCGCCGCCGCGCCCACGCCCGAGGTCACTGTGAAGCCCCTGGCTGCCGCGACGCCCCTCGCTCCCGCCGGCCCCAAGGAATTTGCGACCCTGGGCGCCAACGCCCAGCCGCCCACCAGCTTGCCCGATACGACCAGCGTGACACCGGCGACCAAGGTTGCCGCCGTCGCCGCCAATCAGCCGCGCATGTTCAAAGTGCCGCCGCGCACCGGCCCCGCAGCACCACCGGTCGTGTTGCCCCCGCCCACCACTGGCCCAGGCGCTTTGCCCGGCGGCAAGTCGATGGCGCTGACGGCGCAGGAAGCCGCCGTGCAGAATGATCCGCAACATAATTTCCTGACCGCCTACACCCAGGCGCTCGACAAATATCGCAACGCGCAACGTCTGGCCGCGCAGAACGCCGGAACCGATCCGTCGGCGCCGGCTTTGTTGCAACCCGCCGCCGCCATGACGCCGGCCGATGCGGTAAGCAGCGCCATGGGCCACGAACCGGCCGTCGTACTGCACTGATCCGATCGCTTCGCGTAAGATGCGGCCATGACGGTGTTTCGAGTCACGGCCGATGGATGGCTCTTCGCGCGCGGCCAGCGTTTCATCTGCGCCCTGGGACGCGGCGGCGTGCGGCGCGATAAGCATGAAGGCGACGGCGTCACGCCAGCGGGCATCTGGCCGATCCGCAATGTGCTTTATCGCGCCGACAAGATCTCCGCACCCGCCACACGCTTGCCGGTCGCCGCGATCGCGCATGACGACGGCTGGTGCGATGATCCAAATCATCCCGATTATAACCGCCCCATCAAACTGCCGCATCCAGCGCGCCACGAGACGCTGTGGCGCGACGATGCGCTGTACGACGTGATCGTGGTGCTGGGCTATAACGACGCGCCGGTGGTGCCGGGGAAGGGCAGCGCGATCTTCATGCATGGGGCGCGGCCGCTCTGGCAGCCGACCGAAGGTTGTGTGGCGCTCGCACCGCTGGATCTGCGCGCCATCCTCGCCATCGCCGCGCCGGGCGACACGATTGCCGTGAATGCTTAAACGGGCTTAGGTCGCGAGCCGAAGATCGCGGTGCCGACACGCACCTCGGTCGATCCCGCCGCGATC
>CAZNZI010000455.1:0-7518 GCA_964577475.1 uncultured Rhodospirillaceae bacterium | reverse complement strand
AGCAGATAGGCGTATTCGATGCCCGTATCGGCATGAAGGGCATCCAGCACCGCGGGTAGCGGCCGGATGACGATATCGAGGTCAACGTGCTCGGGCAGGGTGCGGAGCGGGACGCCGAGGTGCCGGAGATAGGGCAGCAGCGGTAGGCCCACGCCCTGGGCGACGGCCTGCGCCCAGCCGCCCAGGGCCTCACCCTGGAAGGGCGGGGGAACGATCGGGAGGCGCGGCTCGGTTTCGAACGGATAGACCTGTTTCATGGGTCCCCCGCGATACAAAAACTCTATTGGGCCGGCACCAACTTGACGTAATCGAGGATCGCGTCGGCGGTGATGCGTTCCTCTCCGGAGCGGATCGCCGTTTCCCCGAGGTTGAGCAGGATTTCGAATGTGCCTCCGGTCGTACCGGCGGTCGAGACGAGCGCCTTGAGCGCGCGGGGCGTGATCACCGAAGGGCGCTTCAAGGGGATTGATCTGACGACGCTGCCGACCAGCGCGTTGAAATCATCGCCTGGCTGCCAGGTGGGAAGATCGACGATCTGAAACCGTCGCAAAAGCTGTTTATCGCTGATGAAGGCTTCCCGCGCGCCGGCATCGCCAAAGAACGCCATCGGGACACCCAGTTCGTTCACCAGGGTGCGGATAACGGACAGCATCTTTCGTTGCTCGGAGGGATTGCCCTGGAGGAGATTGTGGGCCTCGTCGAACACGAGCTGCCTGATGCCGACGTCGCGGTAGAGCTTGATCGTGCGCATCGCGAGTTGCCCTATGCTCCGATAGGAGGCGGCGGCAGGCCCGTTGACTGTCTCGATCAGCAGCATGAAGAACCAGGGGACGTCACAAAACGCCGGCATGTTGATCGAGACCAGTGTCGTGCGTTTGATGCCCGCTTCCTGATCGAACAGTGCGGGGTAGTCGCGGCCGTGCTTCTCGATGATGGTGGTCTTGCCTTGGCCGCTTTCGCCCGAGACGAGCAGATTGGGTTTCATCCGGCCTTTTGGCTGGGTGAGCTGCTGTGCCATCAAATCGAGGATCATGTGGCAGCGCGGATAGTCGGTGAAGCGCCGGCTTTGGATCTTGCGGATGCGTTCGTCCACCGGAAGTGCGATGACTTCCTTGGCTGCGGGGCTCAGGTGGTCGAGAGACTCACTCATTCCACTCCTCGGTGTCGAAATACGGGAGTTGCAGCGGGGCGTCGTCGTCGGTCGGTGCCCGGACGACTTCGGTGTTGCCGGTCTTGGGCGTCGATATGAGGGGCATGGCGCCGTTGGCGCGCGGGCCTCGAGCGAGTTCGAGCCGTGCCCGTCGGCTGCGTTTGCGCGCGACCTCCAGTACCCTGCGCCGCCGCAGGATCATGTCGAAGACCATAGCCTCGTCGACGGAACGGCGTCCTTCGGCGCGCAGTGCGCGCCTGGCGGCCCTGTACTCCCAGAGCGAGGTGGCGGGTCGCTTGAGGTCGCGATACGGCACCTCGATGTAGAGGCCGGACAGGCTGCGAACGAAGATCTTCGAAAGGTTGGCCGGGTCGTAGTGAGGAATAACCTTGCGCTGGTTGTGGAGGAACGAGGTCAGCGCTTCGTGCCAATAGTGGATGCCAAAGAGGGATATTCCGTCACGATCGACGACGCGTTCCTCCGAGGGCAGGAAGTCGCGATAGAAATCGACCATATTGGGAGGCATTTTGGGCTTGTAGTCCTTGGTATCCACCTCCCATTTGGCGAGCGGCGACGTCTGTATGCCTTCGTGGAACGTCGAATTGTGCTGGAGGATGATGGTCGCGATCAGATAGCGGATTTCCTCGATGGTGAGGCAGGCTCGTCCCTCCGAGTCGTAGGCGCCCCGCTCTTGGATGTTCGAGAAGGTCGTGCCGTGGAGCGTATGGATTTCCTGGGAGAGATGTCCGATTCGTCGCTCGACATGACCGCCGTAATGAGGCGTTCCGGGAGGCCGGTGATAGTATTTGATGCCGTGGTCGTCGCAGGTTCTCAGGAACGATTTGCCCCAGAACTCTGCGGCGTTATCCATGTGGATCAACTTCATCTTGCCGCAGGCCGGCCAGCGGTCCGGCAGATCATAGCTGGCTAGCCATGGGCCTTTGTCCATAACGGTGTGTGTTAAGCACGCGGCTACGCTCACCGTGGAGGGCGGGTCGAAGGTGAGATTAAGACCGCCGTATATGCGTGTTCGAACGTCCGTCGAGAGTGTAATTACGGGACGTCCGATCACCTCTTGGGTTTCCGGTTCGATGGCGAAGACATCGGTAGGCGTGTGATCGATCGGCACGATTTCGAACGGGAAATCGGCGGTCAGCGAGCCTTTGATCGGATTGAAACGCTCACGCGCCCGTTTGGCGCCTTCGCGTTTTTTGACCATTTCCCGTTTGCTGATGTTGGCCAACCGGCGATTGATCGTGCCCATGGTCGGCTTCGTAAGACCCTGCTCATCGCACAAGGCCCTGATGGTCCTAAACAACACGCTCTTTTTGGGCTTGAGTTGCTTGAGGTAGTACCCTTTGACTTCTTGCTCGATGACCGCCTCGACCTTCGGATCGATTAGCCGGTAGCCCAGCTTACGGCCGGCATTCCGTGGGACCTGGGCTTGGGCGCTCGGGTTATCCCGATGCTTGCCGAGCGCCCGGTAAACGGTGGTCGGGTGGACGCCCAATTCACTGGCCGCGGCGTTGATGATTTCGCCACGTTCCCCATACTCGTTCGGCAGTTCGGTGAGTTCGTTGAGGAGCCTTTGGCGCTCCACCGCGAGCTGCCATTTTCCATCAGGAATATCAGCGAGTTGCTCGTTCCCGGCCTGAGGCTTGGAAGCTTTTCGCATGATTAATGCTCCAACTCCGGCGAATAGGAGCATTTTTTGCGCTATTAAAGGTGCGTCTAAATTGTAAGAAGGCCTGATTTCACTGATGGGAAATTCGCATGATAAAGGGTCCGGCGACAGCAAGTCAGCCAAGGATCGTGACGAGGTTGCCGTTCCGACCGTGCTGATCATCGACGACGATCCGCTGATGATCGAGGTGCTGGGCGGCATGCTCGATGACATGGCGCTGGTCATCAGCGCCGACAGCGGACCGAGCGGAATCAAGCTGGCCTCCGAACAATCGCCCGATCTGATCCTGCTCGATGTCGAGATGCCGGGCATGGACGGGTTCGAAGTCTGCGCGGCGATCCGCGGCAACATCAACTTGCGCGACGTGCCGCTGATTTTCGTCACGGCCCATTCGGGCGCGCAGTTCGAAGCGCAGGGACTCGACGCAGGCGCGGTGGACTTCATCGCGAAGCCCTTCAACCCGCCGATCATCCGCCGCCGCGTACGCACTCACCTCACCCTGAAGCGCCAGTCGGACGAGTTGCGGCGGCTGGCCAATGTCGACGGGCTGACGCAGATCGCCAACCGACGTGCCTTCGACATTACCCTCGACCAGGAGTGGCGCCGCAGCATCCGCACCGGCCAGGTCCTGTCGCTGGCGGTGATCGATGTCGATCACTTCAAGAAGTACAACGACCATTACGGCCATATCGGCGGCGACGATTGCCTGCGCACCGTGGCCGCCGCGATCAAGGGCGCGGCCAAGCGTTCGGTCGATCTGGTGGCCCGCTACGGCGGCGAGGAGTTCGCGATCATCCTGCCGGGCGCGGGCGAGAAAGCGGCCGGCAGTCTCGGCGCGCGCGTCATCGAGAGCCTGGCCGAGCGCAAGCTGCCCCATGCCGCGTCGCCGACCGCGCCAATCGTCACAATCAGCATGGGCGTGGCGACGATCGCCTTCGATCAGGTCGATCCCGCTCATATCGAGAGCACCGAGATCGCGAAGCATCTGGAGCGCGCCATCGCGGTCGCCGATGCGGCGCTCTACGAAGCGAAGACCTCCGGCCGCAACCGGATGAACTGCGTCGTGCGGTCGGCACTCGACGTGATCGGGACAGCGCACGCGAAATAGGACGCGGATGATGAATGTCGTTGCCGCCACCAAGGCCTATGAGGACTGGATGGCGGGGCATATTCCCGTGATCCGCCGCGACCTCGATCTCAAGCACCGGCATATGGCATCGGCCGCGTTTCCGTTTCTGCGCGCCACCTTTTATCGCTGGGCGCAGGTCTGGACCGAGGCCTGCCCCGATCTTGCCGCGGCACCCGGCCTGCTGACGGTGGGCGACCTGCATGTGGAGAATTTCGGCACTTGGCGCGATGCCGAAGGCCGCCTGGTGTGGGGCGTCAACGATTTCGACGAAGCCGCGCGCATGCCCTATGCGATCGATCTCGTGCGGCTCGCCACCAGCGCTGTGATGGCGCGAGGCGCAGGCAGTCTGCACATCGCGCCGGCCGTGGCCTGCGGCAGCATCCTCGCGGGCTACGCGGCGGGCCTTGCCCAGGGCGGCGATCCTTTCGTGCTCGAAGAGAAGCATCAGGCGTTGCGCCAATTGGCGATGGGTGCGGAGCGCAATCCCGTCAAGTTCTGGGAGAAGATGGATCGCGGCGTCGCCGTGAAGCCGCCGCCGCCCAAGGTTCGTGCGCTTCTGGCGAAAAGCCTGCCCGTCGGCAGCGTCACCGACCGGATCGTGCATCGGATCGCGGGGCTCGGCAGTCTTGGGCGGAGGCGCTACGTCGCCCTGGCCAAGGTGGACGGGGGCCGGGTCGCGCGCGAAGCAAAGGAACTGATGCCGTCGGCCTATCGCTGGGCGCTGGGCAAGGCGGAGCAGCCGATCCGCTATGACGATCTGGTCGCGCGCGCGGTCCGCTGTCGCGATCCGCATGTAGAGGCCGGGAAGGGCTGGCTGTTGCGCCGGCTCGGCCCCCACTGCGCGCGCATCGAACTGGCCGAGATCCCAAAGCTGCGCGAGGAGCGGCATCTGCTCGAATGCATGGGCTTCGAGGTCGCCAATATCCATCTCGGCACAAAGGGTGCGGCCGGCGCGATCAAGCAGGATCTGAAGCGCCGCAAGCCCGGCTGGCTGCAGGGCGCGGCCGAGACGATGGCCGAGGTGACTCTGCGCGACTGGAAAGCCTGGAAGAAAGGGCGCTAAGCCTTACGCCGCCTGTGCCCGCAAGGCGCGCGTGTCGATGCCCAGAGCACTCTTGAATTCGGCCTCGCCTTTCGGCGTCACGATCACGGCGCGGGACTCCTTCGAGAGGCGCAGCCAGCCGCGATCGCTCAAGGTCGACAGGAACGCGACGCCCAGGGGGCCCGCCATGTGATGGACGCGCTCGGTGCAATCGAGACATTGCCGGGCGATGCCGTGCTTGGTGGGCTTCAGCGCGGCGACATCGAGATCGAGTGCGCCGAACCAGTCGATGCCGGACTGCGTCACGTCCAGGCCTTTCTCGGGCGCGCGCTTGATGAAGTCGCGGGTGTGCAGGCTCTCGGTCACCGCCACGCCCAATTGTCCCGCCAGATGGTCGTAGCAGCGCCGCGCGAAGCGCATCTCCTTCAGCTTGGGGCTCAGCGCCACGCGCCGCGCCGGCTGGGGCGGATGGATCAGCGCCAGACGCTCCAGTGCTTCGGCCACATGGGCGCTGGCCAGCCGGTAATAGCGGTGGCGCCCCTCGCTCTCGACCGAGAGAAGTCCGCCATCCAGAAGCTTCGATAGATGCGAACTGGCAGTCGGTGCCGACACGCCTGAGGCATAGGCCAGCTCACCCGCCGGCAACGCGCGGCCATCGAGCAGCGCGGTCAGCATCGTGGCACGCGCCGGATCGGCGATCAGGGCCGCGATGGCGGCAACGTTCAGGACATCGGTCACGGGCGTCTCCTCGGCGCGCACAATACCAATGTGCGCAATATAGGTTTGCACGGGCAGGCGATGTTTCCATCGTTATCGAAACATATATGTCGACCGCGCCCTATGTTCCGGCCGCTGGTTCGACGCTACAAAGATCGGAGTATCCCATGGACCAAGCCGGACACACATCGGTCACCGCCGATCTTGCCACCCGGAGCCGCGCACGGCCCCAGGGCCGCGGCCTGATCCTCGCCACCCTCTGCATGGCCGTGCTGATCGCACAAGTCGACACCTCCGTCATCAATCTCGGCGTGCGTGCGATCGGCGAGGCGTTCAAGGCGCCCATCGGCACGCTGCAATGGGTGGTCGACGGCTACAACTTCACCTACGCGATCTTCCTGCTCACCGGAGGGCTGCTGGCCGACCTGTGGGGCCGGCGCGCGATCTTCGCCGCGGGTGCGGCGGTATTCACCGGGGCCTCGCTGGTCTGCGCCTTCGCGCCGACGATCGAAATCCTGATCGCGGGACGCGCGCTGGCGGGTGTCGGTGCGGCGTTGCTGATGCCGGCGTCGCTCGCCATCATCCGTGTCGTCTGGCCCGACGCGAAGGAGCGCGGTCGCGCGCTCGGCGTCTGGGCCAGTTGCAACGGCATCGCCTTCGCACTGGGACCGACCATCGGTGGCGTGCTGATCGCCCATTTCGGGTGGCCCAGCATCTTCCTGATCGTCGTGCCGCTCGGCGTGCTCGCGCTGGTGCTGGCTTTCGCCGTGGTCAAGGAGACCTCCGATCCGAAGGGGCGGCATTTCGACGGCTGGGCGCAAGGCTTCGGCGCACTCGGTCTCGGCGGTCTCACTCTGGCGGCAATCGAGGCGCATCAGGCGCCACAGATCGCAGCGGGGATCGCGATCATCGCTGTCCTCGCCGCCATCGTCTTCATCCGGATCGAAACGCGGCATGGCGAACACGCGCTGGTGCCGCTCGGCATGTTCAGAAGCCGCGAATTCAGCGGCGCGATCCTGGCCACCGGTTCGATGACGTTCGGCATGTACGGCACGATCTTCCTGGTGCCGATGCTGTGGCAGAGCACGGGCAGGCTCGACTCGGTCGAGGCGGGCCTCGCGCTCTTGCCGATGTCGCTGATCTTCGTGCTGGCCTCGACCTATTCGGGCAAGCTGACCGAGCGGCTGGGCCGGCATTTCATGACCGGCGGCGGCGTGATGATCATCAGCAGCGGACTTTTCATCATCGCGGCCACGGCCCATCGCGACTTGGTCTTCCTCACCGAGATCGGGCTGTTTCTGACCGGCCTCGGCATGGGGCTCGCCACCGGACCGTTGAACGGCGTCGCGGTCGGCGCGGTCGAGGCGGCGCGGTCGGGCACGGCGGCGGCCATCGTCAATGTGGTGCGCATGGTCGGCGCGACCATGGGCGTGGCGGTGCTGGGCTCGCTCTTCGCGCTGGTGCAGGGCGGCGCCAACGGGCTGGTGCTCGCCACGCTGGTCGGCGGTGCCGTGCAACTGACCGGCGGCTTCGTCGCCTGGCGTACGGTCAGGCGCTAGAGTTTGATCCAGGTCAACTCGTGCTTGTTGGCGTTGAGGTGCATCAGCCGCGAGCCGGGAATGGCTGCGAAGGCGCGCATCGTCTCGAAATCGGTGTCGCCCTGGAACTTGATCGTGCAGACGAAGCGCTTCGCCGCACCCGCTGTCATCCACTTCTGCACGAGGGTGTAGAGCCGCTTCGGATAGCAGATGACGTCGGAGAACAGCCAGTCGAGCGGCATGTCGGCGGCGACCGCC